>NZ_DJGL01000047.1:0-3258 GCF_002432735.1 Mesotoga sp. UBA5847
TGAGAGAGCCTGGGGGTGAAATTCCCCTGGGCTACTCACCGTGCCAAGTTTGAAAAAAGAGTTAAATGACGTCACGCTAAAGCGACAGCCGTCCTACGAAAGACCCACTACAGGCTGATGAAAACCACGTTGGCCGTCAACGGTTCACCGTCCTCCGCGCGTGAGAGCGGAAAGAAGGGTTCTAGGTTCCTATGCTTCGCGTCCAGGTTCTTGGTTAGGAACCGCGTCTGAATTTGAAGTGGTTCTCATCCCCGAGGAGCGGGCCTTGCGTCCCCGGATGCATCTCCGGGCATTGCGACCTGGCGTGGTCTTCGCCAGCCTTGCGTCCACTGATGCTTTTCAGTGCAATGCGTCCCACCGAAGGTGGCATCACTTCCTCGCGCCAGCGAGCCTCACTTCATGCCGAAGGCAGCCTTGCGTATTATTCCGCTCTTTCCTACCCCCAACCCGCCATCCGCAACCTCGGTAAATTTTTCTACTCCTTCACTCTTGCTACGGAGCTCCTCTCTATCAATTCTGGTTTGTGAACAACTCTGTGAGTATTGGAGCCATTTAGCATATCTAGAAGAATCTCGACTGATTTCCTTCCTACCTCTTCTTTAGGGTGGGCGAAGGTGGTGAGGACTTCTCTGAAATCCCCGATTGGTCCGTCATCGAATCCGATTACGGAGATATCTTCGGGTATATTCAAGGCCAGTCTTTTGGCTACTAACTGAAGCTGAAGAGCGGTCGCGTCATTGTAGCAGAATACTGCTGTCGGACGCAGCTGAGCGGGGAGAGACATGAGTTCGTGAGCTATCTGCATAGGCGCTCCAGTGAATTCCGAGACGTTGAAGGACTTCTCGTAAATCTTTGTGAATCCAAGCTGCTTGCAACGGTCGACGAAGCTCTTGGCCCTTATGACGCCAGGCAGATGTGTTGACTTGTAGATTACAGCAACTCTCTGGTGACCGTATTCAAAGAAGATTTCCGATGCCTTTTCCCCTCCGTAGGCGTCATCGAGGACATTGCAGCTTACGTTATCAATATTCCAGTCACTGTGGACGAGAACGATCTTCACTCCAGATTTGGCCATCGACTGTACGAGATCCTTGTTTGACCTCTTAGTCGCGCTGTAGACGGGGTCGATTATCAAGCCCTTCACTCCTGATTCGATCCACTCTGAAAGAATCTGCCTCTCCTTCACTGGATCTTCAGCAGAATTACCTAACAACATCTTGTATTCGTTCCGGAAGAGATAATCTTCAGCTCCGAGAACAATATAGGGAAATATGTAGCTGGTTATCTGTTGCACAAGAATGCCGACAAGGTGGTTGTCGCTTCCATAACTGACGAAGGTTCCAAGGCCCGGTCTTCTGACTATCGCAGCCTTGAAAGAGAGCCGATCCAAAGCCTTTCGGACTGTTTCTCTGCTGGCACTAAACTTGTTCATCAATTCCTTTTCTGTGGGGAGTTTATCCCCAACGGAGTATTTCCCGGACTTGAGTTCTTCGAGCAAGTAACGTTCAATGAGAGTGTACTTTGGAGTGATGGCAATCGCCCCCAGTTAGAATGTACGTACATATAGGATTTTACACTTCAATGTTAGTTGAGTCAAGTTTTCTTAGCAAAGACCTAGCCTCGATCGATATTTGCCTTTCAAAGGTTATACGGAGAACAGACCCTTCTGACAGAAAAGAGAACACCTGCCGGTGAGAATAGCCGCAAGGCCCTTTCCAGAGCTTCTTTTCGAGAAGATCGAGATGATATACTTCAATCGGGAGGTGGAAATGATGAAGAAATTACTGCTTGTAGTATTGATCGTTGTGGTTCTTTCTGTTTCTGCGTATGGATACACTTTCAACTCAAACAATATCGGAGCTTCAATCGCATACTTTCCCTTTATCCTTCAAACCTACTCGGCAAGGGGATATTATCACTTCGGTTTCAAGATAACGAATCCCTGGAGTATTGGCCCGATAGATTTTACTCAAGTTATGTTGTACGCCGGTCCCACAGTTTCCTACAGCTATGACAACGTTCATCACAGTTTTGAGGCAGGCATCAGCGGAAGACTCTTTTCTGCAATCGAGAATCTCTCTTTCAATCTTTTTGAAAGAAGATTCATGATTGCCGTGGGCCTAAGAGGTTCATCTACCTTCTCTTTCTCGACACTGAAGCTCGCAAAGCCTCAAATATCTCCGGCTCTGAGCATTATCGATGTCACCAAAATGACAGACAGAATGAATTACTCGTTGTTCTTCTGGCCGCTGCCGGTGCTCCTGGGATTTGATCTGTACTTCTAATTGTTCAACGATGTTGTTCCTTAGTGCTCTTGCTTCCTACAATAATAGGAGTTCGCAGAGAAGAATGAGCTCCTCCGGCTGAAGGATTTTTCTGATATGAAAACTACTGAGAGGATGTGGTCCGCTTATGAGAGTATTCTCTGTTATGGGCAGTCCAAGATTGAAGGGAAATACTATGCTTGTTCTGGATAATTTCATGAAGGGAATGAGAGAGGGACATGATAAGCTGGAACTGAAATCTGTCTTTCTACATGGTAAGAGGATCGAACCGTGCGCGGGCTGCGACAAATGCAAGAATGATGGCGAATCCTGCGTAATTGAAGACGACATGCTTGATCTTTATGGAGAAGTCGTTGCAGCCGATGTGATTGTCTTCTCTACGCCTATTTACTGGTGGAACATGAGTGCTCAGTTGAAGACTTTCCTCGACAGATTGTACGCGCTCGACTACGAAAAGGCCTTCAAAGGAAAGAAGTTTGTTCTTCTCATGACTTACGGTGGTGAGGATCCTAATTCTGGAGCCGAGATTGTCGAAAAGAGCATGAGAGAGATCTGCGACTTTGTTTCTATGGAGTTTTTTGCGAGCTTCGGAATGTGCAGCGAATTGAGTGAAGATGAAAGAGCGGAGGCTCTTGAAAAGGTCTACAATCTTGGTCTTGACCTTTGAGTTCTATGCAGAACCAGTAGAACTTTGAAAGAATCCATTTGGCTTGAGTCCTTTCAGAGTCGAAGATAGCGTTGAATTCCCTCCAAGGGAATTATGAGATTCGAATCTCTGCCACATTCAGATAGTGCCCCTTTCTATTCCAATCATTACCCACACCATCTTCTATGAAGCTCGTCTCTTGCTCTCTCATCATCTCGTGGTTTTTGACCAAGAACCTGGACGCCCAGCGTCGGAACGATGAACCGCTCTTATTCCCTTGATCTTAATTCCCAGTTTTAGCGCTCATCATTACCCACACCATCTTCT
>NZ_DJGL01000047.1:3302-3477 GCF_002432735.1 Mesotoga sp. UBA5847
CACACCATCTTCTATGAAGCTCATCCGTCTCTTGCTCTCTCATCATCTCGCGGCTTCTAATGAAGAACCTGGACGCCTAGTCTCGGGTGAACTGCTCTTCTGCTCTTGATCTTAAATCCCCGCTTGAGCGGGGGGGACCGCTTGCGGTGGGGAGTGTGCACGTCCAGCTAAGGCA
>NZ_DJGL01000033.1:0-10518 GCF_002432735.1 Mesotoga sp. UBA5847
TAAGTGATAAACTCAAGACAATAGGACCATTCTCTTACGAATGGGGAAAGGTGGCGATGGTATGGCAGAAGCAAAGAAATTTGACTGGATTTCTCTTCTCGTAGGTTTCGTTCTTGTTATTGGTGGAGTCTTCTCTTTGAGTCATCCTCTGTCGACATTCTTAACCCTTGCAATTATGCTTGGTATAGTAGTTCTTGTAAGAGGGATCATGTTGATAGTTGCATTCTTTAAGTTGGAGGACAGAACCGGTGCAAAGGTGTTTTTTGCCTTGATACTCGGGATATTGTTGGCTATTACCGGAATCATATTCCTTTTTAGGCCTCTCTTTGCAGCGAATGTATTTGCTTTTATTATTGCTATATGGTTTATAGTCGATGCTATCAACAATCTTATAAACGCCGAAGGGCTAAAACCTGCCGGAAAGGGAATTTACTTTTTAAGTATAGCATTAAACGTGTTCGTTCTAATTGGCGGTGTAATTCTTGTCCTGCATCCTTTAATTGCAGGTCTTTCTGTTGCGATAATGATCGGAATTACTCTGCTGGTTTTCGGTACGAACCACATAGTGTTGGCATTTATCGGCAAGGAGTCAGAAAAATAGAGTCTGTATTTATTCCTTTTGTTCGTCCACATAAGTAGTCTATAAAGCTAGACGGGAGTGGGCTGCAAACCCCATTCCCATTCTTATTTATCTGTTACTGTCTATAATTCTATTTCTGAGAAAAGTATGGGTACATAATGATTACGTTTGGCTCCGGAAATGTCTCTTACTGCTTGAATCAAAATGAAATTCTCTGCATCTGCTGTTTGAAAATGTCTGAACAGTTTGCTTATCGGAAGAGCTTGCTTTAGAATTCATTTTGTAGCCTTCAATTCAACCGCCAGAGGAGGTAAACGAGTGAGAAAACTGACATTAGTTATTGTTGTGTTGGTTTTCCGTTTCGTAGGATGTACCGAATTCCTTCTTTCGTCTGAAAAGAACAATGGACTGGTTATTTCAGGCAGAAGCATGGAGTTTTCGCATGTTCTTGATTCTAAAGTTGTTTTTTCAACAGAGGCGACAGTTTCAGCAGTCATATGTCAGACTGCTTTGAAGCAATATCCTGGGAAAGTAAATATGGATTTGTGAGTTTGAATGCCTTTGGTCTTTCGACAGCTATTGCAGATAGAATTAATGAGAAGGGTTTGTCTTTGAGTGCCCTTTGATTGCCAGAAACTGAGTATAAAGAGGATGTCCCCTCTTCAGATCCTTCGAAGGTAATAGAGTTGTTCGATCTTCCGGCGTGGATTCTTGTGAATTTCGACAATCTTGATTCTTTGAAGAGAGCTCTCAGCGAGTTAACCATGTGGGGAGAAGTGAATGAATTGCTCCAGGAAGTACCTCCTCTTCATTTGTCTTTACAGGACAGCTCCGGCGGAAGTATGGTTCTTGAATTTACTGATGGTGAGGTGATTGTTTACGAAAATCCAAATGGAGTTCTGACAAATTCTCCTGAACTTCCGTGGCACCTGTCTAATTTGAGGAATTATGTGAATCTAAGCCCTTATATGAAAGAAACAGAGATAAACGGAATAACGTATAAGGGAATTGGTTTTGGCAGTGGTTATGTTGGAATTCCGGGAGACGTAACCCCTCCTTCTAGATTTGTTAGGATAAGTTTCTTAAGAGAGTTTTCTAATTCAGTTGAGACAGAAGAGGAGGGAGTAATGCTTGCCCTTCATCTCGTAAACACAGTAGATATTCCCGCAGGAGTTTCGAAAAGGGAAGAAAGTAGTACGGAATCCTTTGAAAGTACTCAATGGGTTACGATAAAAGGCAATAAGAATCTTAAACTTTATTTCAGAACCTATGATTGTGCCTCGCTATTTGTTGTCGATTTGAATAGAGTTGACTTCTCTTATGGCATTAAGCATGAATCTATAGATTTTGATAAGCCGTTTTCGGCTATTAATGTCTGTGATTTATTCTCATTCTGAAATGGTTGCATAAGCAAGAATTAGGAGTTGCTTTGTGTTCTTTGTGTCCCATGAGGAGAGTAATTTGCTTTTATTTCCATCCTATATATCTTTATAAATAATAATAATTAGGTATGTTCAAAACTCGTTGAAAACCCTTGGAACGCTTTGCTGTGGTGGAATTGACTGCATGTTCATAACTTTCCGGCTTTGAACGAAGTGTGTAGAAAAGTCCCAGAGACCACTCCGGGAAAGAAATACAAATTTGTTCATAATTCAACGTCTGTAACCGTTTGTTTTAGCGCAAAGAGAAGAATCGCAAGGTTTTTGAATGGAATAGAGGAAGATAGCAGATGTTCAAAAGTTTTAGTGAGTGAATAGAAAATGCACAAATCATTGTCGGAACTGACCTCTAAAAAATGCAGTTTTGAACCCCCGAGAGAGGCCGACTTGAGAATTGTTTCGTCGAAAAGTCGGTAGTTTTGAACATCGTGTGTTCAAAAAGCTGGTAGATTAGGAAATTGATTTCTCAAATTTGTGAAGAAAGGGAAGTCTGTTTCTAAAAGCTACAAAGAATAAACAGGGCGCCGCGGATGTAGCTGGACTTTGGCTGCGGCGCCCTGTTCTGGACAACTCCCGTTAAGTGAGCTTAGCCCCTTCTGATTCCGGCAAGCCCTTCATAAGTCTTCCTGAGGGAACAGTACGACTCTTTGAAGAGGCTGTACAGTTTCAGGTAGCGCTCTTGCTCATCCCGGACCGGTTCAATCCTATCCACGTCTTCAATGAATCTGCGAACCGCCGAGAAATTGAAAAGACCCGAACCAACACCGGCAATTATCGCTGCTCCGATTGAGGTTGCTTCATCTACGTTTTCCGGAACGGTCAGTGTCTTTCCAAGAACGTTTGCTAGAACTTTCTTCCATATATTGCTCTTTATTCCTCCGCCGATTACCCTGATACTGGTGATTGGCAGAGACTCCTCCAGGGTATCGAGAATCCATTTGAGATTCATTGAAACGCCCTCGATAACGGCCCGGACCATATCTAGCTTCTTGTGAGAGGCAGACAAACCAATAAATGTTCCCCTGGCATTGGAGTCCCAGATTGGGCTTCTCTCACCCAGCAGATATGGAAGATAGATGATCGGTTCGCCGTGACTTGGAGAATCGAGCAGCACTCTGTCCAGATAGCTGTAAACGTCTTGTTCGTTCCGATACAGGAAGTTATCCCCATACAGCATGTCTTTAATCCAGCTGTACGAGCTGCCACCGGCTTGCATGGTTCCCGAGGGGAAGTAATGTCCTTCGATCGCATGGGCTCCGGTGAAAACCCGCATTTGCCTATCCAGTAAGGGTTCTTTCGTTATCGTTGAGATCCACGATGAAGATCCGAGATAGAGATAAGTATCGCCGACTTCAACAGCACCTGCCCCTACAGCTGCACTGCAGCCATCTCCAGCCCCCAGAATCACTCTACAGGATTCAGAGAGACCAAGATCTCTGGCCACATCAGACTTAATCTTCCCAAGATCGGTAATTGAGGGGAGAGCCTCGGGTAATTTCGAATTGTCGACTTTGAGGGCTGAGATCATCTCGGGAGACCACGAGAGTTTCGAGATATCAAATAGAGACGTCATAACCGCATCAGAAAAATCAGTTGCGAATTTGCCGGTGAGGCGCAGGTTTATGTAATCCTTTGCTTGAAGAAACTTGTATGTACCTTCATATACATCCGGCTCGTTCATTCTCAGCCAGGCGATTTTCAGTCCCTGATAAGTTGGAGAGAGCCTTGAACCGGTTATTCTGTAGATCTCACTCTCTGAGAAAGTCGAGAGAAGAGCTTTCACTTGCTCAGAACTTCTTGAATCTGCCCAGATTATTGCTCTCCTGAGCAATCCACCGGATTTGTCTACAGGTACAACCGCCATCATCTGACCGCTTATACTTACGGCCGAGAGATCTTCTGCGCAAATTCCGGATTTACTGACAAGATCTGAAGTAGCCCGGCAGAAGGAAGTCCACCACACTTCGGCATCTTGTTCAACCATTCCTGGGCCGGGATAGAAAGTCTCATAGCCGAAAAAGGACGAAGCCACAAGGTTTCCAGTCTCACTGAATAGAGTTGCCTTATCGCCTGTCGTTCCAAGGTCGTGAGCCATTATATACTTCAAGATAAAACCTCTCTTTCGGCCGCAAATAGAACTCAGGACTTAAATGGAACCCATTCACGGTCTTTTATTGAATCCCAGTCTGCATCAAAATTATCAATGGCCTTCAGTGTTCCGCTGTGTGCAAAGAACTCACCGTACATAGTTACGGGAAGCGACATACCGTATATTGGGAGTTCAGCCATTTTAGAGATTTGAGTTAGGGTCTTGAAGCTTGCTGCGATGAGCTTAGTCTCATAATCTCCGTTTGTAATAACCTTTTGCATACTCTCCACAACCGAGAGGTCAATCCCTAGGTTCTCTATTCTGTTTGCGTATGGGGCAACGTAATCGGCACCTGCTTCGGCTGACATTAGTACCTGCGGCACCGAGAAAACACCAGTAATCAGGGCAGGGATCTTCAGCTGCTTGAATTCTCTTAGAACTCTAATGCCCGTTCTGGAGAAGGGAATCTTGAGTATTATCCTTTTGGGATCGAGTTTGAAGAGCTCCTTTCCTTCTCTTATCACTTCGTCGTAGTTTCTTGAGGCACACTGAACGAAGAGAGAGCCAGAGAATCTCTTCAACATCTCCTGAATGACTTCAAGAGGCCTCCTTCCAGTTCTCTTCAAAATACTCGGATTAGTGCTGATTCCGGAGAAGAATCCTAGATCGAACAATTCACTTATAGCTTCTACGTTTCCGTCATCAATAAACAGTCTCATAGATACCTCCATTTGATTCTTTGCTCTTTCATGGCAGATCGGTCCGCCCTGGGTACTTGTCGACAAATTCCTTGTAGATCTCTATGGCGCTGCTTGAACCAAAGATATCCGCTCCAGCAGCGACGAAATCCTCTACCTGAGATAGGGTCTTCACTCCGCCGGATACCTTTATTCCCTTCTTGTCTCCAACAACGCTCTTGATTGTCTTGACGTCATCGACTGTGGTTGCTCTGGAGCCATATCCAGTTCCTGTCTTCACAAAATCAACGTGCGGCAGATTAAGGAGTATAGAACAAGCCTTCTCTATCTCTTTACTTTCGAGATAAGAGACTTCAATGATCACTTTACAGGTAATACCCTTAAGCAGTCCTGAAAGATATGAGATCTCCTCTTCAAAGTAATTCCAGTCACCCGACTTCATTGCCGATATGTTTGCCGTTATGTCAATATCCCTGACTTCAGGACCTAGTGCCAGAGCTTCATTTATCATATAAGCCTTGGTTTCGGTTGAATCAAATCCGAAAGGGAAGCCCGATCCACAAGCCGCCGAGATATCTTTACCCCGAACGCTGGCTACTACTTTGTCCATCAAATACCAGGGAACTACAACCGCTCTGAAATCGCAAGCAACACTTTCTTCAATGAAAATCTCCGCCTCTCGCCTTGTTGCGGCAGCCTTCAGAAGAGTGCTGTCAAACCTTTTTTGAAAACTTTTAATTGTCTGCAAAGATGCACCTCCAAGATCAAATCAAACAAAAAGCTCCAGGAAACCCAAAGAACAATCATGAGAGCGTTCTCACTAATTCATACAATACCATTATAACCACAAAACACAAAAAAACGAACAGTCAATTTAGGAGGTAATTTAGTCAATGTTGGTAAACTTGACATAACTTAAGAGAATAAGCTAGAATAGATCAAAGCATATGATACCGTTATCACAACGCGGTATTTATTTGCCGCGAGTATTCTTGGAAGGTGATTGAGTATGGCAGCGACGCTGGACGATATAGCAAGAGAGACAGGGCTTTCCCGGGCAACGGTGGCTAGAGTAATGGGAAAGTACGGATATGTCAGCAAAGAAGCAAAAGAGAAGGTCTTAGCAGTCGCCGAGAGACTCAAGTACAAGCCGAACTACATTGCGAGAAGCATGGTTACTGGAGAGACTAAGAACATAGGATTGATTGTAGGTGACATTCAGAATCCCTTTTTCTCTACAATTGCAAGATCCATAAGCGATGTAATAGTACCTGAAGGATACAGTCTGATTGTTACGAGTACAGATGAAAGACTAGATGTTGAAATAACCTCTATAGATAAGTTCTTTCAGAAGCAAGTAGATGGATTGATTCTCGCTCCCGTTTCACGAACTAACTCCGACCATCTGAGAGAGTTGGTCAAAGCAAAGACCCCGATCGTTCTCATTGACAGGGTTATTGAAGATCTAGACGTAGACATGGTAGTCAGCGATGACGTTGGTGGTGGCTTTGAGGCGACCAAATACTTGCTGGAACTTGGCCATCGAAACATAGGCTTCCTGTCGGATACTCTCGATATCAGCACCAACTACGATCGAATTGCGGGTTATCAGAAAGCGCTTGAGGCGCACGGAATAGAACCAGACCCTTCCTGGATAAAACTCGGAGGGTTCAGAGTAGATGGCGCTTACAAGAGCGGTGTGTCGCTTTTAAGCCGCAACAAGGACCTGACGGCAGTTATTGCGACAAACAACTACATGGTTGCGGGGTTGCTTCTAGCTGCAAAGGACATGGAAATAAGAGTTCCAGAGGATTTGTCCGTTGTGAGCTTTGACGATATAGTTTGGTTTGACCTGGCTAACCCACCAATAACCTCGGTCGCTCAGAATACGAGAGAGATAGGGAACCTGTCTGCCAGACGAATTCTGATGAGTATAAGAGGTCAGAGAAACGAAACGGAGCTTACCAGACTTCCTACAAAGCTGGTAATTAGGGAATCATGTGCAGCACCGAGAAAGTGATTAAACTTCTTGATAGATATTTGGAGGTGTTTGGATTGACACTGGATGATTTTTTGACGGATGCGAAACAGAGCATATTGTTTACAGCCCCATCTCTTGAGAAAGACCTTTCTGCCTTTCTCGAAGAGGATGCCGGAAGGATTAAGGAGCTGGCAAAAACTGCTTTAGATAAAGGTTATAAGCAGATCTACTGGGTGGGAAGCGGCAATTCTTGGTGTAACCTCTACTCTGGGGATTATATCCTTAACAAGATGACTGATGTGCCCTCGAAATACTACAAGAGCTACGACTTCATTTGGGAGAACCCTGCAAGGCTTGATAAGGAGGCGCTTGTGGTACTTGCTTCTTTTTCGGGGAATACCGAAGACACGGCAGCCGCGCTGAGATTAGCCAATGAAAAGGGAGCTACAACGATTGCATTCACAAGTAAACCAGACAGCATACTTGCAAGAGAAGCAGACGAGGCAATCGTGTACAACTCGAATGGCCTATTCATTCTACCTCTTGCGGGAGCTTTCATATTCAGTCTCGAAATCGCGAGACTAAAGGGAAAAGACGTATCAAAGCAGTTGGAGCAGATAGCGATGATGCCAAAACTTTTAGGCAGGATCTACAAGGAAGAGGAACCGAGGGCTTATCGACTCGCAAGAAAGTATCAGGACTGCGATCTCTTCTATGTTCTTGCAAGTGGAGCGGCCTATGCGATAGGCTACAAATTTGGACTCACGGTATTCATGGAGAACATGAGAATCAACGCTTCTTTCATGGAAACCTCCGAATTTAGACACGGCCCTGCCGAAATACTAGACGGCCATAAGCCTGTAATGGTCTTCCTTGTTGGAACTGACGAATCGAGAGACATGAGTGAGAGAGTTATAAAGATTGCAGAATCTAATGGCGCAGAGGTTATTCGGTTCGACGCAAAGGATTATGGCGACTTCGATCCGCTGTTTGCCCCGTTCCTTCTGATGATCCCCTTGCAGTGGTTTGCAGTCTATTCTGCGTACTACAGAGGCATCTTCGATCTCGATGAAAGAGTTCTCATGGGAAGAGGAAAGATGTCCACTGGCAGTCAGATAACCTGGCCATGATAAAAAAAACAGAGATAGTAGGTGGGATAAATGAGATTCGAGAACGTGTTGGTTGTAGATCCAATAGACGGTGAGTTTGTTGGAAGAGTAAAGATAGAAGGAAACGTGATCTCTGAAGTGGAGCGGATTACCGGAACCATGGAGTACGAGGGGATAATTATGCCGGGATTCGTCGATCCCCATACGCACGGTTCTGTGGGAGTTGACGCGCTTTCCATGAATGAGAAAGGTCTCAGGAAGTGGGAAGAGTTTCTTTATTCTCAAGGAGTGACTTACTTCCTTCCAACCACGATGTCCTCGACTCCTTCGGCTGTCCTTTCCGCAGCCAGAACGGTTAAAGACTATCTGGACGACAATCCGGAGACTTCGGTAGGGGGAGTTCATTATGAAGGCCCCTACTTAAGTCTCAAAAGGAAGGGAGCACAGAATCCAGAACTTATAAGAAGGATAAATCTTGAGGAGATAGAAGAGACCCTCATAGAGCCGGTAAGGCTAATTACTATAGCTCCAGAACTGGAACGTTTTTCACAGGCGCAAGATCTAATACAAAAACGAAATATTACTGTGTCGCTAGGCCACACAGATGCATCTTTTGATGACATGGAAAGAGCATATAATCAAGGTTGCGATAGAATCACGCACTTTCCGAACGGAATGAATACTCTTCACCACAGGGATCTGGGCTGTGTGGGAGCTGTGCTGTCGCTTCCCTTCTCCGTAGAGATGATTATGGATGGAATCCACTCCTTGCCGGGCTTTGTGAAGCTCGTTTACGACATTAAAGGCGCTTCAAAGATCATGATAGTTACCGATACGATTGACGCCACGGCTATGCCCGATGGGGAATATGAACTCGGCGGACAGAAGGTTATACTCAAGAACGGAAGACCAAGGCTCGAGGACGGTACGATAGCCGCAGCCGTTCTTGTCTTCAGCGAAGCCGTAAGGAATTTCAAAACATTTACAAACTGTTCCCTCAAAGAGCTCGCTAGAGTATCGTCTTTCAACGCCTTGAGCTCTCTGAAGATAGAGGATAGAGGAAGACTATCGAGAGGCTACAAAGCAGATCTTGTTCTGCTGAACGAGGATCTTCAAGTAAAGCAAACTGTTCTGGGTGGGAGGACTGTTTTCAAATACTGAGTAGAGTACATTCTACCTGATTTCGGGGGAATCCAGTGAAACCGATAAAAGTCTACATTATTGACAATGGAACAGCAGAGATCAAGACTCTTTCCGAGAGGATTTCCAATCTCAGGTGGAATATCCATGTTGAAACGGTTTCTGAGGATCCTTTTCTCGGAGGAAGGGCTTCAGAAAGTAATCAGTGCTTCACGCTGAACAAGTCTCTCAGGGTTAAGTATGAAGGCTTCTCAAGCCTGATAGACGATCTGATCTTTCTCGTAAGTCTTGACGATCCTTCCAGGCCGGGAAGAATTGTTGAGGCCAATAATAGTGCAGCCGAGAAGCTTGGATATTCTTATGAGGAGCTTCAAGAGATGAGTTTTTACACGATAGCAGGTGATCTTGATTCAGAGATGAGGAAGATCAGAGCCGATCTGCAGGTTAAGGGGATGTCTACGACCGATTCATTCCTTACTATGAAAAGTGGAGATAAGCTTCAGGTGGAGCTTTGCATGAAGGTGCTCGATCTAAACGAAAGCATAGTAACGATGGTCGTGGCCAGAGATACCAGTGCCTTCAGAAAGATGGCAACAGAACTTCAATGGCGAAAAAACTTCGAACGCGTGATCTCAGAGGTTTCGGGAACACTGAAGGAGTTCGAGAACATAGATGATGCGATAGATAAGGCGCTCAAACATCTCGGAGAGCTGACTTCAGCCGACAGGTCTAACGTATTCCTTCTTGATTACAGGAACGAGCTGGTTAGAAATACCCACGAATGGTGCAAAGAAAGCGTCAGAAGCGCAAAACCTTTTCTTCAGAAGATGCCCTTCAAGGAGTTTCCCTGGTGGATGAAGGAGCTTCAGAAGGGCGAAGTGCTTTCCTACGTAGTTAATGAGCTCCCTGAAGAGGCAAACAGAGAGGCCGTCGTTCTGGCTCGGCAGGGCATAGTCTCGCTAGTAGTAATTCCGATCTATTCAAGGCAAAGGCTGATCGGTTTTGTTGGCCTTGAGAGGCTTTTCGGGCAGTTTGAGTGGAGTAAAGCAGATATTGAGCTCCTTGAAGTATTCGCTGGACTAATATCGGGAGTAATCGAGTACTCGAGATTCATGTGAACGTTCATCGGCATCCTGATGTTAGTCTCTTAGAACCGTTCTGGGGTCTAGGGTTTGGTAAGAGCGTTAGAAGCTGTTCAGGGAGAGGCTGTTTGTTCCGATGCTGCACGTTCAGGTTCTTCGTCATTGGTCAAGATTCCGCAATGCTCAAGCCATAGCCGTCCTTGGGCCTTCGTCTCAGAGCTTGAACCCGTCCTTCGAAAGAGCAGTTGCGAGTTGCATGTTCCAAGTTGCAAGCATAAGAACCGCTGTGCACTTAAGAGAAAAAATCCTCTGGTCGCTGATGAAAACCACGTTGTCCGTCAACGGTCCAGAGAGAGGCCGCTGAACGCTTAAAAGCGGAGAACCCGCTGAACGCTGCTCA
>NZ_DJGL01000032.1:0-30770 GCF_002432735.1 Mesotoga sp. UBA5847
TTTCTTATTCAACTTGCATCTTGGAACTTGGAGCTGATGATCAAGAACCTGGACACGGAGTGTCAACGATGAACCGCTCTTCTGCTCTTGATATTAAATCCCCGCTTGAGCGGGGGGGACCGCTTGCGGTGGGGAGTGTGCTCTTTGAAGCGCGTTTCAAACTGTACTCCTTTTGGATTATTCGTATCACATAGGGGTATCTGTATCTATATAAAAGAATACGATTACCCAGTCTTCACTTCATTTATCGAAGCGAAGATCTCGTCGAGACTTTTTCTCGGTTTCTCTCTTATCGAAATGATCTAGGAAATTAAGTGTGGGAGATGTTCATTTGATCCTTACATTGAAGGTATTCAAACTCTTACTCAATAATGTGTGGAAAAAGCCCGTCCTTTCGTCACTAAAAGTCACACTTATCTAAGGAAACAAGTTTATAATAGATATGTAACTATATTTTGAGTGAGATTATTATTAAATTAACATAGATAACATTTATGTAAAGCACACTTCTTTTCAGAAATCGTTTGATAACAGTGTATGCGAAGCTCAATGACTGCAGTTAGGATTTTTGGAATTATGGTAATCGTGGCGGCGCGCTTGGCAGTGATTCATTCCTTTGCTTTCAGCTTTGTTTTCTCGAGGATGAATCCGTTAACGGCTTGCCATTCTGTACACACCGGGGAGCGACAGGTGTCGCCGGAGGTTCTATGAGGCAATTTCCCGATCTTGTTAATTATATAGTGGACATGGTATTCGTTTCCGACATGGAAGCCAGTATAGTCTATGTAAACGATGCCGCTATAAACAATAACGGTTTCTCGAGAGAGGAGCTGCTCGGTAAGTCCTTGTCGACCATTGAAACAAAGATTACAGAAGCATCGTTCAGAGAATTCTGGTCGAAAGCCGCCGTCGGTACTTCTAGAACGATCAACGACCAGCACTACTACAGAGACTGTGGTTCTGTTCCAGTCGAGATACATTCTGTCTTGATTGAAGACGGTAGGGAGAGACTGGTCGTAAGCACTGTGAGAGATATAACACAGCGAAAGCGAGATGAAAAGCTTCTTGAAGAGAAGAATCTTCTGCTTCAGGCACTCGTGAATGCTCCAACCGAATCGCTGTTTCAGATAGATCCTTCAGGAAAGGTTATAACTGCCAATCAGACCCTCTCCAAGAGGCTTGGTACTGATCTGGAGACGCTGATCGGTAAGAATCTGTATGATTTCATCCCGCAAGAACTCGCCGAAGTAAGAAAGATCCACATCGAAGAGGTTCTGAAAACAGGAAACCAGAAGACAATGGAAGACCGTCGAGATGAAATTGTACTTAAAACAACCATATACCCGGTATTCGGAAGGAACGAGCAGGTCGAAAGTCTTGTTCTCTTTTCAGAAGATATAACTGCAAGAAAGAATGCTGAAGAGAGATTGAAGGATAGCGAGAGAAGAGCAAGTAAGAAACTCGAGGCGATTCTCGATCCCGAAGGCGAAATTGAGAATATAGAACTCGATTATCTACTGGATGTCGAGACTATCCAGTCTATCATGAACGACTTCTTCAAACTGACCAATATTGGAGTAGCGATCGTCGATACTCTCGGAAATGTCCTCGTCGAGACCGGTTGGCAGGAAATATGCACAAAGTATCACCGTGTGAATCCTGGGACTCTCAAGAACTGTCTTTACAGTGATATAGAACTTTCGAAGGGCATAGAGCCGGGAGCGTTCAAGCTCTACAAATGTGCCAACAATATGTGGGATATGAGTACCCCAATAATCGTGGGCAATACCCATATGGGGAATCTATTTTTGGGACAGTTCTTCATGGAAGATGAGAGCGTGGATTACGATGTCTTCAGGAAACAGGCGAGAAGATACGGTTTTAACGAAAAAGAGTATATTGAGGCTCTGGACAGAGTGCCCAGGTGGAATCGCGATACAGTCATGACAGCAATGACCTTCTACTCAAAGTTTGCACAAAGGCTCTCGAGACTGAGTTTTTCGAATATGAAGCTAGCCAAGGCTCTCTCCGAAAGAGACGGATTTCTTCAAATGATTGAAGAAAAGGAGAGCAGGTTCAGAAGATATGTTGAGAATGCCCCGGACGGAATATTCGTCGCAGATGAAAGAGGCAATTATACAGATGTTAACGAAGCGTCCTGTCTAATCACCGGCTATTCAAGAGAAGAGCTGCTGAAAATGAACTTCAAACAGTTGGCGGCTCCCGAGAGTCTTCTGGAGGCCGAAAACCATTTCAGGAGGACTGTCGAAGCCGGCGTGGCAGAAGGCATTACTGCCTTCGCTAAGAAGACAGGCGAGAAGAGATACTGGAATGTCAGAGCCGTAAGGCTCGACGATTCGAGCTTCATCGGGTTCACCAGAGACGTAACCGATCTCGTCATAAGCCAGAAGGCCCTGAAGAAATCCGAAGAAGAGAAATCACTCATACTTAACACAACTAAGGAAATAATAGTCTATTACGACACCGATCTTAACATAATCTGGGCGAACAGAGCCATGGCAGAGCTTTTTGGAACAAGCATAGAAAAGCTTGTCGGCATGAACTGTGTCGATGTTTGGCAGCGTGGCAAGAAGTCCGATAACTGCATCCTGAGAAAGGTTCTTGACACGGGCTCTCAGGAAGTTGGAGAAATAATTACCAAGTTCGCCACAGCATTGTACATAAGGGCTTATCCGGTTAGGGATGCAGACGGGAAGATTACCGGCGTTGTTGAAATCTGCGAAGACATAACAGAAAGAAATCGACTATCTAGCAGCCTAGAATCAGCTTTCGAAGCTCTTGTTCGTGCCGCTTCGGACATTGTTAGCGCCAAGGATCCTTACACGGCCGGCCATCAGAAAAATGTGAGCGATCTGGCCGTGGCGATAGGAAAGAAAATGGGTCTAGATCATGAGACTTGCAACTGTCTTAAGGTTGCCGGTCTACTTCACGATATAGGGAAGATCTCAGTTCCTACGGAAATTCTGTCCAAACCAGGAAAGCTGAGCGATATTGAGTTCAGACTAGTAAGGGAACATTCGAAGAATGGCTATAATATACTCAAGGATATAGATCTTCCCTGGCCCATTGCCGATATAGTGTTACAGCATCACGAAAGACTCGATGGATCTGGTTATCCAGGAAGTTTGAAAGACGATCAAATAAGGCTCGAATCAAAAATAATAGCCGTTGCCGATGTCGTTGAGGCTATAACCTCCCACAGACCCTACAGGGCGGCCCTGGGAATTGAATTCGCCCTTAATGAGATAAAGGAAAATTCAGGCAGACTGTACGATCCGTTAGTGGTAAAAGTCTGTGTGGATCTGATCGAAGAAGGCTATACTTTCGAAAATTCCTAGGAAGTCTTTTTCTGCGCCATTTGGGTTTTGCTTATGCTTCCAGCCTGCTTCTATACTATCTGCTCTTCTATTTATCTAGAAGTGAAAGAACAGCAAGAACAGCACTTTCACCCTATCTGTTCTATTTATCTCCAATATCCTTGCTGGGTAACTGTGCTGTTTGGGGCTCCTGTTCAGAGTCATTTCGGACCTGATCCTGGATCCAGGGGTCTTGAGCCTCCCGCTGAAAGCGTCATCATTTCCTGCTGCTCTTATTCTCTCTTAACAGCGTTTTCTGCCCAAGCGGATTCTTTGCCCTCGAAGCAGAACTTGCCTTTGCGAAGCAAAGACCGGCTTCTGAATCCTCCCGCTGAAAGCGGCATCACTTCCTGGGATGATTTCCCCAGCATCACTTCCTCGCGTCAGCGAGCCTCACTTCCCGACGAAGTCGGCCTCGCCTCCTGCCGAAGGCAGCCTTGCGTCCACTGATGCTCCTCAGTGCATTGCGTCGGCCGATGTTCTTCGACGCCTTGCTTACCAGAGCTTCTCCGGGCAGTGGCTCTTCCCAGCGTTCGGCTGATCCCTGCCACTCTTCACGAAATTGGTCTGACCATACTCCACGATCTGAGTTCGGGCGAGATTTCGATTTCCTTCGCAACGTAGAACCCAAAGGATTCATAGAAACCTAAGTTTGAAGGATTCTGCGTTTCAAGATAACAGGGAAGACCTTTTGAGTCTGCTTCATGCGCAAGAAGGCTAAGAAGTTGTTTGCCGATACCCCTCCCCTGAGAAGCTGGCGAAACAGCAATGAAAATCAGGTGAAGGTGATGTTCCTTTATGCATTCCTTGTGAACCCTCGAAATCGCCCTACCGACCTTCATAAGGCGATTTAGTGATCTTCCAGGAAATGTCAGCATCTTCAAGGCTCCGCTCCTTATCCAGACGCCAAGGCCCGGATCTTCTTTAGAGTCAATCCAGAGAATTATTCCGTTCATCTCGGATGAATCAAAGTACGCGGATCCTTTCTCCAGATAAGTCTTGAACATTACTCCATAGATCCTATTTACGTACTTTCTTACTTTCTCACTTAATACGTATTTGATCATCGGGTCATTAGCAAATGCTTCGGCAAGTAGTTCTATTGCCCTTCCGTGTTTTTTCGAGGAAACCTTAATCGGTTCGACCATACCATCACCCACTCTCAACATTCCACTCTGTGAAGCGAAGGAATATACTACCGACGGAGTTATAATCTCAGGCAACACTCGAGAGCTGCCCAGAATACACGCTCTTTGTGATTCGAAGCCTCGGGATGAAATCGTCTGTCCCACTCTTCTCCGCTCACATCGTCTCCGGACGAAAGGAGCTGGCCAAAGGCCACATTTCTGAACTTAGAGACGGCCATGAGGGCCGAAGCCTCCATCTCGACTGTTATGCACCCTTCGTCAATTCTTCTGCTGACTATCTGCTTAGTCTCCCTGTAGAAGGCATCGGTTGTCCAGGTCTTTCCCTTTACATAAGGTATAGACAGCCTTCTCAATGTAGATTCGATCATCTCGATCACACTCTTATCGACTGAAATCTCTCTTGAGGGCTCCACGTAATGGAATGAGGTCCCCTCATCCCTGACTGCCGATTCCACTACGATGATCTCTCCTCTCGGAATTTCTCTCTTCAACACTCCGCAGGAACCGCAGGCTACTGTCTTTCTTACTCCCAGGGCGATCAGCTCTTCATAGAAGCCCGCAGCGGATGGCGCTCCAAGTCCTGGATTCAACAGGGCTAACCTTTCTCCTTTGTGTTCGATCTCGTAGACGGGGAACAATCCTACCTCACTTCTCCTGTCAACGATCTTCTTCAGAAGACCCTTCTTCAAGAGACTCTCTATCACGCCTTGATAGAAGAGAATCACAGCTCTTTCGGGCATCTCAGGTATCGAGGAGATGACCTTCGTCGGTTCTATGACGGCCGGTCTTTCATAATCATGTTCCAGAATAGGTAAACGCTTCTCCATATACGCCCCCCTCTGCGACTATTCTAGCAGCGAAGAAGAGATCGACAGTCGCCGAATGACCTGACACTTTTGTAACCGGAAGCTTTATAATTGTAATCAGTATAAACGAGGTGAAATCGTGAAGACTAGGTTCGCACTGATAGTGGTTCTTCTTATCGCAGTTATTTATCGGCAGGATTACTGAACAACCCCGAGAACAGGTTCAAACTCGAGCTTGATTACGAGATCGGCTTCACGGGAGTGATCTTCCACACCATTCAGTTCGGTCAGACTGGAACAGTTCTGAACTATGTGAAGGACTGCGGGCAGGACGTTCTATTTCCGTATCAAAGGTACACCGCCGGACTGAGTATCGGCAAACACACGGTTCACTTTCTGTACCAGCCGCTCACCGTTCAGTCCAAGGTTCAGCTTAAGAACAACTAGATAGTCGATGGAGTCACCTTCCCCGCCGGAAGCGGAATCCTCTTGAACTACGGCTTCCCGTTCTACAGGGTAAGCTACACCTACGATGTCTTGAGAAAGGGCAACAGCTATCTTGGCCTCGGTCTCTCACTTCAGTTGAGAAATGCCGATATCTACTTCGAGTCTCTCGACGGGACTAAGTTCGTTGACAACAAGAATTTCGGCCCCGTTCCGATTATCAAATTGAAGGGAGCCTACTGGCTGAACGAAAAAACTTACCTCGCTACCGATATCGACGGTTTCTATGCCTCAAGCAAGTTCTTTAACGGAGCGGATTTCGACTTCGAGGGATCGGTTCTGGACGCTTCTCTGAAAGCCGGCCTGCTTAAGACGGATTATCTAGAAACCTATTTCAATGTACGTTTCATAGGGGGAACCGCAAAGGGCACTTCCGAAAACTCCGACAGCCCCGACGGCTTCACCGACAACAGACTTGCGACCATCAATTTCAGCATAGGCTTCCAGCTGAAGTAAGTTATTGACTTTAAGAACGCCGGCCTAAAGGGCCGGCCTTTTTTTATGTGGTACTCGATCTTAAGTTAAATTGCGGCTTCAGAAAAGACTCAATCTCGATCTGTATCCGTTCAGTAGTTCAGTCTTAATTGATGGTTGCCTCATCATACTAGCTCACCCGTATTCGAAATGTAATTTAACAAGAGATTTGCTATCGAAAGCATTTTTTGATATTCTAGTATCAATGTCATTGAGTGAGGTCAATATTATGGAACATTTTAAGGCTTTCAAAAAAGTGGACGAGATTTTCGAGCTGTTCTTTGAGCAAAGCAAATGGAGGCTTACCGACATAGTGGCCAAGCTAGGTTATCCCAAAGCAACTGTGCATCATATTTTGTCTGCAATGACTGAACTTGACTACCTTACAAAAGACAAGAGCTTCTACATGCTCGGAAACAGGATCCTTCAACTGAGTGGTCTCATGCGGAGGAATCTCGAATTCAGAGAAGTGGCTTTGCCGTACCTTGAGGAACTAAGGAACGAAATAAATGAGACGATTCATCTCACATCTCTGTTCAGAGATCAAGTAATTTATCTCGAATGTCTGCACCCAACGCATGCTCTGCGCCCCCATTCGACCGTAGGAGTTACTGCATCTATGTATTGTACAGGCGTGGGGAAGGCCCTGCTCGCATTTCAGCCGGATTCTTACATAGACGGATATCTCGAGAGAGTGACTCTTGCGAGAAGAACGAAGAACACTATAACAGATAAGGAACAGCTCAGAAAGGAAATACAATGGATAAGAGAGCACGGATATGCGTACGACAGAATAGAACAGGAAGAAAGCATAAAGTGCATTGCCGCACCCATACTGGACAATCACGGAGTCGCGAAGTATGCCGTCAGTATTGCCGGGCCTTCTAATAGAATGACCGACGAAGCAATTGAAAGATATAAGGAACCCTTTTTGAAGACAATAGAAAAGCTGAACAAGCTGTTTATCGATTTCGAGACGTGAAGACTCGAAGAAGTTTGATTCTGCATTACTTCTAGGAATAACTCCCTTCTTTCAAGATCGCCCCGCAGGAGAGAGATTGCTTCTGTTTAACAGTCATAATCAACCCAGATACTTCCCAGACGTTCATAAATGGTTTTGGAGATAACTCAACCGATTTGGTAAATTTAGATGTAGTTACCACATTGTTGAATGTTGTTCCATATTATTGAACTATTCAAACCATTTCCAATGCGTACTTTTTTAAGACGCAATCCATTCGTGAAAGGGGAATTGAGATGAAAAAACTGTTTGTTTTGATCGTTGTAGCCTGTATGTTTGTTTCGTTTGGTCTTGCAGCTACAACACTGGAAAACGTAGTTAAGAGCGGAAAGTTAACCGTTGCAACTGATATGACTGCAGTACCGATGCAGTACAGGGACGCATCAGGGAAGCCGACTGGGTTTACCGTTGAGTTGATGGAACTTGCTGCAAGAGAAATGGGTGTTGAACTGGTCTGGCAAGACGTGGCATGGGAAAGTCTTATTCCGTCATTGCTCTCAGGAAAAGTAGATATGATAGCAGCAAACATGTCCATGACTCTAACAAGGATGAAGTCGATAAGATTCTCCGATCCTTTCTTCCTGACAGGAATTGTCGCGATTGCTAGAAAAGACTCTCCTCTGGAGAGCTGGAGAGATCTGGCCGATCCTTCAGTCAAAATGGGTGCGACAATGGGTTCTGTTCACGCAGACTTCATTGAAGATGAATGGGGCAAAAAGGCGTCTCTATACGACAATCTTGCCGAATGGATGACTGATATCAAGTTGGGTAGAATCGACTCGGTTATGGACGACGAAATGATCTGTATTGAGTTAGTTAACAAGAACCCAGATCTGAAGATCCTTGATGGGTATGTGAGACCCGACACTTATGGACTCGCTTTCAGGCAGGACAAGGATTCCGACTCACTGGTTGAATGGTTCAACTGGTTCCTCAAGTGGGAGAAGCTGACTGGCGAGTACGGAAAGATCTACGAGAAGTACGTAGGCAAAGCCTGGGAACCTTCTTTCATTATTGACTAAGCCTGGAGAGTAGTTAATTCAAGACGAGATGGGGGCTAGCCCCCATTTCATTTTAGGAGTCGAAAGGGGAATTCTAATGGAACCAATTGTTCGAATCCGGGGTCTCAACAAATCCTTCGGAAAACTGCACGTTCTAAAAGACATCGAGCTAGATGTATTCGAAAGCGATGTACTGGTTCTTTGTGGACCGAGCGGTGCTGGGAAAAGCACCCTTCTTCGCTGCATAAACATGCTTGAAAACTTTCATGAGGGATCGATCGAAGTTCTCGGAAAAGACATTAAGCAGGCGAGAGCCAATTTGAGTTTTGTTAGAAAGAACACTGGAATGGTTTTTCAGCATTTCAACCTATTCCCTCACATTTCAGTAGTAGACAATGTTGCCCTGGCACCCATACTCGTAAAGAAGGTGCCCAAGGATGAAGCTCTTGAAAAAGCCAGGAAACTACTTGATCAAGTCGGATTATCTGCTAAGTACGATGCCTTTCCTCCTCAGCTTTCAGGAGGGCAAAAGCAGAGAGTTGCGATAGCGCGAGCTTTGGCAATGGATCCTAAACTAATGCTTTTTGATGAACCAACGTCAGCACTGGATCCAGAGATGATCAAGGAAGTACTGGATGTCATGACTAACCTGGCACGCGGAGGAATGACGATGATCATTGTCAGCCATGAGATGGGTTTTGCGCGTCAGGTTGCCAACAAAATCGGTTTCCTGGATGACGGGAAGATAGTCGAGCTCACCCCTAAGGATGAGTTCTTCAACAATCCCAGGAGTGACAGAACCAAGGAATTCCTGAGTAAGATACTTTAGGTGATATCATGCTTGACATGAGAATGATCTCACAGTATCTCCCTGACTTTTTTGAGGCCTTATTGGAAACATTAAAGGTAGCGGCCCTGAGCGGTGTCTTTTCACTTCTAATAGGAACAGTGGTAGGAATACTATCAACAATGAAATCGAAGTTCGCCATTATTCCCGTAGGAATATACACTGGATTCATCAGGTCGACGCCTCTGCTTGTGCAGTTGTACTTCGTCCACTATGGCCTTCCAATTACCGGTCTGATGTTAACTTCCTTTCAGAGCGCCATAGTTGCGTTTTCTCTGAACAGCGGCGCCTATATATCTGAGATAGTACGTGGCGGTCTCAACTCAATTGACAGAGGACAGACAGAAGCCTCAAAGGCTCTCGGTTTGTCGTGGTTCCAGACGATGCGAAAGGTAATCTTGCCGCAAGTTTTTAGAAGTATTCTGCCACCACTGATCAGCCAATTCTCGTATTTGATAAAAGACACAAGTCTTGCGGCAGTTCTTGTTATCCCCGAGCTTACTTATACTGCTCGAAAGATTGCCGCGAGAACCTATATGCCATTCGAATCATTCGGTGTACCGATGCTTATGTACTTTGGAATATATCTGATTCTTGCTCTTTTAAGCGGTATTATAAGCAGAAATCAGAAGTCGGGACAATCGGATGCGAAGCGATGGTTCGGTTTTAAGAAGGTGGTATGATGCAAGACATATCTTTATTGCAGCAAATATTCAGACTCGGAGTTGCCTTCCTCAATAACCTGGCTTTCCTTCCATTCGTTCTGGGTATCGGTATAGTGCTGGGAATTGCGATCGCCCTGATTCGCTTCCATCGAATCCCCGTTGCATCGCAACTTCTAGCCATTGTTGTCGAGATAATCAGGGGATCGCCCTTCTTGATAATCGTCTATGCTATCTACTTTGCGCTGCCGTACGTTGGAATTGAATTGGGCGCGTTTCAGACGGGAATAGTCGTTCTTTCAGTTACGGCAACGGCATATCTTTCAGAGGTCTTCAGAAGCGGTCTTATGTCTCTAGATAAAGGGCAGTTTGAAGCGGCCGAAGCTCTTGGAATGAACTACTTTCAAAAACTGATGCATGTAGTTTTGCCTCAGATCATAAAGAGTACCATGCCGTCAATTGTCGGCCAGATAGTAATGACAATAAAGGACACTTCGATTGTCTCACTCGTCGGAATGGTTGAGATCGTAAGAACCTCCAGACAGATAATGCAGTTGACTCTAAGTCCTTTTACGGCATTCAGTATTGTGTCTGTGTTCTTCATACTTGTGTGCTATCCGCTCATTGTAGTATCTAAAAAACTAGAGGGAGGGAGAAACAGATGAAGTTTCAGCTCGAGTCTTCAAAGCTTGAGTTTTTTAGGCCCGATGCGTTCGGATTTATCAATGGCCTGAAGAAAGAACCACCAAAGCAGAAAATGATCAACCTTTCAATAGGTGCCCCGAACAGGCCCACCCCAAAATGGATAGTGGAGGTAATGAAGGAGAACCTGTCGAATCCTGCCTACCACACTTATCCGCCGCAGCATGGTGCTCCTGAACTATTGGAAGGTGTTGCAGACTGGTACAAGAAACGCTTCGGAGTAACTGTCAAGCCCGAAGAGAACGTGCTCGTTACGGTGGGAATCAAAGAGGCGATTTTCAATGCGCTTCATGCTTTGGTAAACGCAGGCGATTCGATCCTTGTTCCCGATCCTGGTTATCCAACCTATTTCGAAGCTGTTCTTTTCACCGGCGGGAAGCTTATCACTTACGATGGAGATGTTGATCCTATGGCTACTCTCGGCGAGATCGAGAGTCTTGCAGTGTTGCACAAGCCGAAAATGGTAATCGTCAATTACCCCTCAAATCCCACCGGCCGAGTGGCGAGCAAAGAGTATTATGAGAGGCTCTCCAAGCTTTCGTGTAAATACGGTTTTGTTGTGATGAGCGATCTCGCTTACTCGGAAATCGCCTTTGACGGTCTGGAAGTGAACAGTTACTTCGAAGCACAACAGAATCTGGAACTTGGGCTGGAGTACTTCGCCTTCTCAAAGACCTATAACATGGCCGGATGGAGAGTTGGGGCGATAGTGGCCGAGAAACGTCTTCTGGACGCAGTGAAACTTTACAAATCGAAGATCGACTCAAATGTCTTTTACCCTATACAGCTCGCCGCTGCGGCAGCTTTGAAGTCTACCCCCGATTCCTATTATCGTGAGCTCAGAGGAATATATCAGGGCAGGCGGGATGCGATTATTGAAGGTCTAAAGGCGTCGGGATTGACTTTCACCGCTCCACAGGGGGCGATGTATGTATGGGTTTCCACTCCGGAAGGCACTGATCCCTGGAGTTTCACGGAAAAGCTCTACAGAGAGTACGGCATTCTTGTTGTTCCCGGAACCGCTTATGGTGCTAACGGTTCTAGGAAGGTTAGAATGGGCCTGGTACAGGAGCTTGAAGTAATGAAAGAGGCGGCCAGAAGATTGGCAGAAGGGAGATCATGGTGAGAAGATTACTTGAAGGGGTCGGTGTAGCTCCGCTGACTCCGATGAATGATGATGGTTCCTGTGTTGACTACAATGCAATAAAGTCTTATGTAGACTTCCTGGCTGAGAAAGGTGTCGACGGAATGTTTGTGCTCGGCACGACCGGTGAGGGGACGTCCCTCCCATTGGCGGAAAGAAAGAAGACTCTAGAGTCGTTCCTCGAGGCAAACAAAGGGAGAATGACGGTTGTTTCTCATTGTGGAGCTGCAGTGCTTGAAGATATTATCGAACTGCTAAAACACTCAAAGGAATGTGGAGCAGATGCGGCAGCAGTAGTTTCGCCTTTCTTTTTCAACCACAAGCAGGAGGAGCTCTTCAGTTTCTACGACAAGATAGCGGAAGCTGTTAGCGACTTTCCTCTGTACATTTACAACATTCCCTCTCTAACAAAAAACCCGGTTAGTGTCGATGTAATTGCCAGACTCCACGAAAAACATAAGAATATAGTCGGTTTGAAAGACAGCAGCGGCGATTTCGTAAATTCGTTGACCGTGATTCAGGCTCTGCCGTCGACGTTCAGTACGGTCGTTGGATGCGATGCGGCTTTCGTATCCGTTCTAATCGCCGGAGCCAGAGGCTGTGTTTCAGGCCCCGGAGCAGTCTTTCCGGAATTCTTCGTCAAGGTCCGCGATGCAGTGAAAGATGGTGACTTTGACAAGGCATTTGATTATCAGAAGGCTTTGACAAAGCTGACGATGGCAGTGGGAAACGGTGCGAATATTCCATACATGAAACATGTTCTAGAAAGAAGGGGTTTGAAAATGGGAGGAGTCAAGACACCTCTGAAAAACCTCACAGATGCGGATATAGAATTACTTGACAATAATCTTGTTGCTGTTATGCATAAGATAGGCATTGATTTCTAGCTCTCTCAACAAAAGAAGCGCCTGGAGATCCTCCAGGCGCCTTAAATCATTTATCACAATATGACAGATTCGCCGTTCTTTATCTCTGTGGAGCTCCCCTGCAAAGCTCCGAATTTTTCTATGGGTTCGCTTGCCACTATTCTTACTCCATCCCTCTCATAGAGGAACAGGGCGTGTTCCGTGTCATCTCTCTCGGAATTCTGTCTTATGGCCCATACGTTCTCATAGTCAGTAAGAAAAGCGTTAATGGATGTGTACTTATAGTTGGCAGCCACGAAGCCCGATGTGATTTCTAGAGCTGTCTTCGGCTCATGCCGCTCAAGATTACCGACGAGTATTTCGAAGTATCTCTGGGTATCTGTAGTTCCTTCGTCGCTTGCAAAATCATAAATCGTACCGTTGTGACAGAAGGCGTAATTCCTTCCCCTAACGGTTGCATAGAAGGGATGCACATGCTCTAGATTGACTGTGTATCCCTTCGATGCCTTTCTAGAGTGAATTATGCCCACTCTGCAAATCGGCATCTTCACATCACTCTCAAAGATCGCGCCCGAGCTATTGAATGTCTCTCTTCCTTCGCCGCGCACTGCATAACCCCAGCCGTCTCCGTGAGGACTTGAGATTCCCTTCTCGGAGATGCTGCTTAGAAGGGCGAATATCCAGCTTGTGTCGATGTCTTCAACTGCTTTGAAGGCCAGCATTCTGCACATTTTTCATTCCTCTATTTGACTGACTCTGCTATCTCGAGAAAATACTTGTGAATTCTCAGATCATCTGTCAGTTCGGGATGAAAGGAAGCGGCTATCACTCTGTTCTGCCTAACAAGTACAGGCGAGCCATCGTAGCTTGCAAGAACTGCCACTTCTCTTCCTGTCGATTCAATCTTCGGAGCCCTTATGAATACAGCTCTAAACGGTTCCGCACCGATCTCATCTATCTGGATATCGGCCTCGAAACTGTTGATCTGTCTTCCGTATCCATTCCTTTTCACACTAATATCCAGAGCGCTTAAAGAGTCCTGATTAGAGACGTTTTCAATAGCCTTCGAGAGGAGAATCATGCCCGCGCAAGTAGCGAAGGCAGGCATTCCGCTCTTCAACCTCTCCTTAAGAAGCTCCCACATCTCAAATCTCTTCAGGAGTCTGATCATCGTGGTAGATTCGCCACCAGGCATAACCAGTGCTTTGACGGAAGATAGCTCCTTTGAATCCTTCACCCAAATAGCTTCCGCCCCCGCACTATTCAGAGCCAAAAGATGTTCCTGAATTGCACCCTGAATTCCGAGAACTCCTATTTTCAACTCTTACCAGCCTCTTTCTTCCATCCGGACTTCGAGAGTCCCGATCTCGAGACCGTCCATGGCATCCCCAACGTCTTCAGAGATTTCGGCTAGCTTTTCGGGGTTATCATAGTGCAGAACTGCTTCCACTATTGCCTTAGCCATTCTTGCAGGGTCTTTGGATTTGAAGACTCCCGAGCCGACAAAGACTCCATCGCAGCCGAGCATCATCATGAGCGCAGCGTCAGCCGGCGTGGCTACTCCTCCTGCGGCGAAATTGACGACGGGAAGCCTTCCCAGTTCTCTTACCTGACTGAGGATTTCGACAGGCGCACCGATCTCCTTTCCGTAGTGGACGAGCTCGGCATCATTCATCATCTGAACCTTTCTGACTTCTTCATTGACCGTTCTCATGTGCTTGACGGCTTCGATGATATTACCGGTACCGGCCTCTCCTTTTGTACGAATCATCGCGGCTCCCTCTGCGATTCTCCTAACCGCCTCGCCGAGATTTCTGGCTCCACAGACGAAGGGAACGGTGAATATCCGCTTGTCTATGTGATATCTGTCATCAGCCGGTGTAAGGACTTCAGATTCATCTATGAAGTCAACTCCGATGGCTTCAAGGATCTTCGCTTCGGCGATATGGCCGATCCTTGCCTTAGCCATGACTGGAATCGTAACGGAATCCATTATCTCTTTGATAAGGCCAATTTTGGCCATCCGGGCTACTCCGCCTTCTTTTCTTATATCTGCCGGTACTCTCTCAAGAGCCATTACTGCCGTGGCGCCGGCATCCTGAGCTATCTTTGCCTGCTCGGGATTCGTGACGTCCATGATTACGCCGTTCTTGAACATTTCAGCGAACCCTTTTTTCACTGTCCAGGTTCCCTTTGCTTCCATTTTCAACACCTCTCCTCTTTATCGTTGTTCCAATAGTTGCTCTCTACTCTTTCCAATCCTGGAGCATCTTTCTTCCCTCTCCCGACTTTTGCGCAGGGTTTTCCTTCGACCTCCACGATATCTGCCGTGAAGTCCAGCTTGTTTTTCAGTAGAGACGAACCAACTCCGTAAACATCTGCTGGAACATTGAGCTTTTCGAAGAGATCTATCTTCTCCGCCGTGAAACCGCCCGAGACGACTATCTTCAAATCTTTCATTCCGCACCTGTCGAATTCCCTTCTAGCCCTCCAGACCAGTTCGGGACAGACTCCCAGGGAGGAAGCGTCTTTCGGGACGACCGAAACGTCTCTCAAACTGCCAGACGTATCGAATCTCACGCCCCATATCTTTCCCTTTCCCGGACCTATAACAACCGAAGGGTCGGTCTTGCCAGGTACGAAATCCTCACCGGTCTCGGCCTTGTAAGTGCGGGCAACGCAATCGACCGAAGTCCCGATTACGTCGTTGTCCCAATCGACCAAGATTATTCGATTGACTCCGCTCTCTATGTAACGATCGAAAGCCATTGCGGCCTCGGCCGTATCTCCTTTATATACTGCGATAAGCGCGTGAGGTATCGTCCCCATGCTCTCAACGCCCCAGTAATCTGCATTCGCATCGGTAGAGACTCCGAAGGCCCCGGCCTTGAGCGCCGCGTATCCGTCCGTTGCCTGAGTCCAGAAATGATCGAATCGCGCGCTGAAGAAGAGTATCTCCTTGCCTCTGGCGGCCTTCACGACGGACTTGACGGCAGTCGCAGTTGAGGAGGCTCTCGCAATAACACCCAGCAATATGGTTTCGAGATACGAGAAATATCTGGGGTCGCCTTCTATCGTCATAACAGGTTCCATATCCTTTGCTTCATCACCATCATACAAGGCGCGAACTTCGAGTTCTGGCCATTTGTCAACCCAGAGATCATTCAGCTTCATCTTCAGATCCCATTTTCGAGCGGTCAGCTCCACCAGTCCATGCCGATTCATCTCCCAGGCTGCGTGGTTGACTTCCTTCTCAATCTCTAATACCTCTTCGAAGAGCCTCTTCGCCTCTTCTTCATTCGAGTAATAACCGGTCCCAAAACGAAGAATGGCGAGCGCTTCGTCAATTCCCACTATTGTCGCGTCTCTTCTCGGGAAGAGCTGGTATAATACCCTTGATTTCTTATCTGCCTTTTTGAGGACTTCGACAAGTCTCGTGAAGTATTTGTCAGAATAGTATCCGGCTCTCATCTTGTCAATCGGTACTTTGAAGACCCTCGGGTCGATTCTGCACTTATCCACGGAACGCCCCCTGTCTCTACCCTCATTCGCGAGCGAAAATTCCGGAGAAATATATCCGGTACCCTGATTATATAATAATAAACGACTTTCGACTCTTGAACCGGGCAGATCTTTGCTAATTGGACCAGTCCAAAAAAAATAAACCGGCCATAAGGCCGGTAGAGAAGATGACGCTTCTATATCCAGTCGATAGAGATCTTCGACATGTCTGACTTCACGTTAATCTGGCAGGTCGTTGCAGCTCTGTCGATGTTATTGGAGACATAGCCCTTTTCTCTCTCCATAAGATTGTTGAAATTGCTCCAGTTCAACTCTCCTTCGTGAAGAATGCTTAAAGCAACGTCTTTGGGAGCCCTTATATTCAGAGAAGTCACTTCACAATCTATATCCACGATCGAGTCTTTCAGTTGGGAGGGGATTATAGACAATCTGGAGAGCGATGTCTTGATTGTAGCCCTATCCAGATTGAGATTCGAAAAATCAAGAACTGTATCGGCTCCATCAAGCGTAGCCTCGACCCTTACAACCGGCTCCGAATTGACTTCGATATTCATTCTCGACTTTGACAAGACACTTGAAACACCGGACTTTGCTTTGCACCTCGCCCTTACAATGCCCTTTCCCTTATCCATATCGTATTTCAGATCCCCGTTAAAGCTCATTCTATCGAAACTTACGTTTGCATCAACTCCGTTGGATGTGTTGTCCATAAGCAGCACCTTCGTAAGGTTAGCATCCAGTTCAATATCTAGTTCGTCGAATTCTTTGGGTCTTGACATATTGAGAATCTGTCTGGTCGAGCTCGGCGCCTTTCCAAGCTTGAAACTCTTCTTGAAAAGCGTCACTACACCCCATCCCACTATGTAAGATCCAATCATGGCTACAATGAGTTCCCAGAAGCCCCATCCTCTGAACCCTTTGATAATATTCCAGCCTATCATAAGGTCAATAACGAGAATTCCTCCGAATATCAAACTACCCATATGTTCCGACTTAAATCTTCTAAACACCTTAAGCCCATGATAGATGAAGATAATGGCAAAGAAGATTTCAATTGTGAAGGCAAAGCTCGGTATTATATGGGTTACCGAAAGAATGATCAGTATTCCCAGGAAAATCGCAAATAGTGCTCCAAATCTCATCTCTTATCACCCTCTTCCTTTAGTCAGGTCGATTTCGGTTTTTCAGGTGCCTCTGGCTCTTCGGAAGACTCTTCGCTTTCAGCATCTTCCTCTGTCATTACTACATCTACTGAGTCTTTAAGCTTCTTAAGCTCCTCGTCGACTTCTAGCATCTCTTCAATCTCCTTTTCGGAGTATCCAAGTATTCCCAGCATCTCGACAGCATACTCTTTCGTAAGTTTCCCTTCTTTGAAAAGCAGAAGTATCTTCTTGGTCTCCTGATCCTGGAGATTCTCTTCCACGGTCGCTCGATCGGATCTTCGCTCTTCCGAAACCTTTGGTGCCGTCTTAACCTTGACTTCTTTGGCAGGCGTTCCCCTGTACTTGGCATTTATAATGAGATCTCCCGACACGCTGCTCATTTTCAGATATTCCTGTGGCTCTCCGTTTCCCGACCTGTAATGCTTCTTGTCTACTTTAACAAGTCCTACGTCAGAGGAGACATCACCGCTTACCGATGAGACAGTGGCATCAAATCTTGGCTCATCGGAATAAGAGATAATTGCATCCCCGCTTACCGTAGAAACACTTGTGTCTCTTTCCATCGGAGGAAGCCCCTTTATGTTCAGATCGCCAGAAACTGAGCCAAATTTACCCCTTCGGTAGTTCGAAGCGACGAATGTCAAGTCTCCGCTTACTGTGCTGAAATTGAACTCGTTCATCGAACAATTCTCTATCTTGACATCACCGCTGACGTTGTTTATCTTAAGGCCTCTAAGATCAAAATCAGTAATACTTATGTCGCCGGAAGCGTTGTTTGCATCAAGTTCCTGGATGCTTCTTGGCACCAGAAGCCTTATATTCTTGACATCCGCTCCGCCGTCAAAGAGATTCTTTATAAAAGGAATATTGATGTTAGTACCCTTCTGGAATCTTATCGTAAGCTTCTTTCCTGACCTTTCGGCTTCGGGAACATAATCGTTCGAATCCACTTCGACGTACGCAATCACATTTCCCTCTTCAACAAGGTCGATCTGAAGATCCGCGCTAGCCGAGGTTGTCTTCAAAATCTCAATACCCGAGCTGTCGAATTCAAACTTTTTCTCCACGACCATACCTCCTCAATCCTCTACCTTTATCGTTACTCTCTTGTCCTCGGTTTCAATTTCAACCGACTCTCTAGTCTTGATTACCTCTTCAAGCACTTCCTTGAGATTGTAGTCTACCACTCTTCCACCGATTCTAAAATTCGCGTCTTTTTCTTTAACGAAGTTTCCTACAAACCTTGCCAACCTAACGGGTAACTTAATATTTGCTTCCACTTTTCCAGTGAAGTTATCCACAACCTCTATGGTGAATTTCCCTCCTGACTTCACTTCTTCATATGATTCAAAGAACTCCTCTAGCAAGTCCCTGCCCTGCTCGGGAGAAACCTTTCCATCGGCAACGAGCTTCAGGATCTTTAAGACTTCTTCTCTATCCACTTTGATCACCTACTTCTTTTTTCTGACTTTTCTTAACATCTCAAGGGCTTCATCTGGCTGTAGTTCTCCGGATTCAAGTCTTTCAAGGATTCTTGAAGCCTCCTCCCTATCTTTGTCGACAACCTGGTAGCCCATTGCCCTAACAATATCCTCGAGTCTGTTTCTAGCCGTCGGATAGGAAATATCCAGTTCCTTCTGAACCTCGGATAGATTGCCTCTATTCTTGATGAAAGTCTTCAGGTAGTCGAGCTGCTCGGCAGATAGCTTCATGATATCGTCAAGCTCAAATCTTCCCCTAATCGTTGTGCCACAACTATCACACTTGTACTCTGTGATCGTCATCTTCCCTCCACAGACGGGACAGTTGCTAATTGAGTATTTCATCGGTCCACCTCCAAAACATAAGTTGAACAAATATCACCTTCAACTGAGTTCATTATACAACTTCCGACTCAAAAAGTCAAACTATAACTTAAATATATTTAGATCCACTTCAATTTATTGTATTAGACTTCAATTAATTCAAGATAAGAGTTGAGTCCGTTTCGTTTATTAACTTTCGTAAGCGTTATCTGAAGGGATGGCGAAAGACATATGAGCCTCAATTTCCAATAAAAGCCTCATTCCCTTGGAACTAAGACTTCGACATTAATCGACACTCATATTTTCGATTACTTACGAAGAACTATTGCTGTTCCAAATGAATTAGTATGGAAGTACATAGAAAAACATCATCATGAGAAAGGTGAGATTACCGAGCATGACCAGAATATGCCAGAGTTCATGGTTTCCGAATTTCCCTGGAAATGGGTTCGGTTTCTCCCTTATGAAAATCACTGCGCCAACCGTATAGAAGGCGCCGCCGAGAAGCAGCAACAGGATGGCAGAAAGCCCCAACCTTATATACACACTGTAAACCAGCGCAAGCGAGAGCCAGCCCATTGAGAGGTATCCCGCCATTGATAACCAAAGGGGCATCGTGGAAAAGAATACCGACTTCAGCACGACGTTAAGGATGGCAAGACTCCATATTATCACGAAGACCGTCCAGCCAACCCAACCGCCGACGACAACGAGACAGAAAGGCGTATAGGTGCCGGCGATGAGAAAGTATATCGCAGTGTGGTCGAGGATAGCGAAGACCTTGAAATACTTTCTAAACCACAAGAAAAAGTGAAGGAGTCCGCTAAAGGTCATTGAGACGACTACGGTTGTCCCGTATATCGCGAAGCTTACAAGATGTAACCATTTACCCTGAATAGCAGAGAAGACTATCAAGAACACCAGCCCGACAAGTCCGAGAACCGCTGCCACTATATGACTAATCGCATTGAATCCTTCATTTGAGTTCTCGCTCGTAACCATGGGGTCGAGTTTTCGGCCTTCTATTGTGCTCACGAAGCTTCCTTTCTGGAAAAGTATTTGATCATCTATTATAGCCCAGCCCGCGCTTCGCGACAAAGAGGAAGTATTCAGCATCAGTACTCTGTAACGGTGCATCGAAATGGAAACTACTCGATAAAGAGAACAGTAAAGGGAGACTCTCTGCCATTTAATGGACGAGAGAGAAAGGCGTGAAATTTGAGATAATAGAAACAATGAGATCAATCCAGGGATATTTCAGGAAGGTGAGAGGAGCGTGCCTTCCGGAGCTGTGCCCTATTAATCCTCCGGGAGCCGCATCATAGTTGAAGAAGTCTTTTGAGGTTATCGGCGGCTCTTATGAATAGCGGGCAGCGGCCTTAACGGCTTCGATCAAATTCGTGGGATCGGCAATTCCCCTTCCCGCAATGTCGAAGGCCGTTCCGTGATCTACGGAAGTCCTCAGAATTGGCATTCCAAGGGTAATCGATACGGTCCTATCGAAATCCAGTGTCTTCGTTGCTATGTGGCCCTGGTCATGGTACATAGAGAGAACTGCAGAAAATGCGCCTCTTCTTGCCATAGAGAAGATCGAGTCTGCCCCTATCGGTCCGAGGACATCAATCCCTTTCTGCCTTGCTAGCTCAACAGCGGGAATAATTTCATCGAGTTCCTCGCGCCCGAAGAGCCCACCTTCTCCGCCATGTGGGTTCAAGGCTGCAACACCAATCGGCCTTCGCTGCTCGATGTCCAGCTGCTTAAGGGCTGCGTCACATCTAACTATATAATCGAATATTCTGTCTCTCTTCACTATGCGACAGGCCTCCATAAGTGAAACGTGTCTGGAAAGAAAGAAGACTCGTAGCTCACCGGCTATTTCAAACATCGTCAGCGGGTCTCTCGCCCCCAATAGCGAGCCCAGAATCTCGGTATGTCCTGCAAAGGGAACTCCTGCAGCCTTGATGGACATTTTGTTAATCGGTGCAGTCGTAATCGCAGAAATCTTTCCCTTTTGCGCCAGTTCCGCAGCCTTCTCGAGGTATTCATAGGCGGCCCTTCCGCATCCACCGCAGATCTTTCCGTAATCGGGTAGGTCATCAGCATTCCCCATGTCAATCAACGAGATATTGCCTGAAGTTGATTCCATCTCTTCATTTAGGCCCTCAACCAGAGTTATGTCAAGCGACAGCTTGTTTCTGTAGATCTCTCGCTGAATGATCTTGCGGTCCCCAATAACAACCGGCCTGCAGATCTCGAAGATTTCCCCGTGTGCTATAGCTTTACAGACGATCTCGGGGCCGATGCCTGCGGGATCGCCAATAGTTATCGCTATCAAAGGTTTTCCAGAAAGCCTTTCCGGTAGAACCGGCTTTTCCATAGGTTTCAGAAGCAATACTAACCCCCGTGCATTGTAGACGCGTTCGTTTCTATCCCTCTCCGAATATCTCTGTCCTTATTCTTGTCATGTACCAGTTGAGAATGTCAACACAGATCTCGGCTGCCAGTCTATTCTTCTCTGAAGCGGCAAAAGAGAGCTTTGCACCCAATGAGGAGATGAGATCGAAACCGCAACAGCTGCCCTCATTCTTCATGAATTCGGCGATTTTCCCCATTCTTTCGAAATCATCGGCAACAATTGCTTCTTTGAGGGATTCAACGTCACCATGCCTTCTTATCAAGAAGCTGTCAACAGCACCCTCCATACTTGCTTCAATCGTAACCGTCACTCTCTCCATCAGTCGCCTCCGGCAGAAAATAATCTAGTAACTCTTTCCAATATCCGCGGTCCTGTCAGAACCATATAACGATTCTATATGATTATCCTGATATTATGAAGTCTTGTTTTCACCTGAACTATGTGCTTACCGATAGAGCAGTCGAAAACGCCAAACTTGCTCTTCAAACTTCCTCCAAACGCTCACGATCTGTTCGTCCTTTCGTAGTCAATGTTTAGGTAATAGAGAACAACGAAAGTAATTACACCCATCTTCTTTCATTGAGGAATGCCTAACGCCAATTTTTAGCATTGAGCTCCAATGATCGTGCCTGTTCAATGCTAATTACTGTTTTTTTCGCTTAGACATATATTGTATAATCATACTAACAATATCATTCGCCGATCCGGGATGTCCCTCTTGCTGACAAGACAGAATGGTTTATCTATGCGTTGTATGTGTCACTCAATAGATTCACGATAGCATAACAAGTAATGTGTTCTCACTTTAATTTGTTAGGAGGCGAAAGATGAAGAAATTCTTGCTAGTCGCTTTAATTGCGATTCTCGTAGTTAGTGCGTTTGCCGGTAAGGTAACGATCTGGAGCTGGCGGACACAAGATGCTCAGGTCTGGAGAGATGTTGAGGCCGCACTCAGGAGTCAGGGACTCAACATAACGATCGAATTCACAGCCTTTGCTCCGACGGAATACGATTCAAAGGTAGCTCTCGCTCTGCAGACCGGTGAAGGTCCAGATATTGTCTACTCCAGAAGACTTCCTGGAGGAAGAACTCAGGTTCTAATTGAAAACGGGCTCTATCTTCCGATCGGTGATTTCACGGACATGTCGAACTTCCCTCAGGCTTCGCTGAACTCCGTTACATGGGAAGACGAAGTTTATGGAGTTCCTTTCGCAGTTCAGGTGGTCGGAATATTCTACAACAAGGACTACTACGACCAGTTCGGACTTGAAGAACCTGAAACCTGGGACGAACTAATCGCTAATGCTGAAGTGTTCAAGAAGAACGGTATCACCCCATTCTTCCTTTACGGAAAGGAAGCCTGGGCGCTGGCAATGCAGCATGCGATGTGTGGCGTCAGCATTCTGGGACCAGACTGGATAAAGGCGCTCACTGATGGCGAAACGAACTTCCTGGATCCAAAGTTCACCGACCTCAACAAGAAACTTAACGACCTCAAAGTTTACTATCAGGATGGATTCATGGGTAATTCGACCGTAGATCAGGATGCCGCTTTCGCATTTGGACAGGCTGCAATGGTGTTCTACGGAGCATGGGGCTACCAGACATGGAAGGATCTCAATCCCGATCTAAATGTCGGCTACTTCATGGTTCCTCCGGAGACAAAAGACCAGACACCTTACGCCTACACATATCTCGATGGAGCGATCGCTTTGACATCAAACGTCAAGAATCTCGAGGACTCAAAAGAGATCATCAAATTCTGTGCCACTCCTGAATTCGGTACGATATTCGCCGGAATCACTTACAATATTCCTGCCGTTGTTGGCGCAGAAATCCCGCCTGATCCTCTTCTAGAAGAGGTTCTTGATGTTTACAACAACAACGCCTCTCCATGGGTTTACTGGGTAGGCTCTGTATTCACAACACAGAAACCTTCTCTCTATGATGACGTTCTTAGCCCAGGAATGCAAGCTCTTTACGCAGGGCAGCTTACTCCCGAAGGACTCTCTCAGATGGCTCAGGACGCTATTTCTCAGTGGTACCCGCCTTTGATGAACAAGTAATCAGTTAATTCTTCTCTTCCCCGCCAGCCAGCGGGGAAGAGTTCATTGAGGAGAAACGAAGATGCAGATTAAACTTAGATACCTTCTTGTTTTCATCTTACCTGCCCTGATTCTGTACTCTATGTTCATAATATACCCACTGATCGACAGCCTCATACTGAGCTTTTTCAGCTGGTCTGGTGTAGGGCCGAGGACCTTCGTCGGTTTAAAGAACTTCCGTACGCTTTTTACCGGAAGCTTTTCCAAAGAACTGTTCAATGCATTCTCACATAACGTTTATTTCTTCATCATGCTTGTAATCTTTGAGCTGGGACTCGGATTCCTTATTGCACTTATGCTGGCAAGCAAGATAAAGGGAGCCGGAGTGTTCAGAGTGGTCACATACATTCCGAATATGATACCTCTGGTTCTTGTGGGATTCATGTGGGTGCTCTTCCTGAATCCTCAAGCAGGCCTTGTTAACCAGCTTCTAAAACTTGTAGGGCTTGGAAGATTCGCACAGCCGTGGCTGGGTCAGGCAAGTACGGCTCTCACGACGATTATTCTGGTGAATGTTTGGCGAAATCTTGGGTTCTATGTACTCGTTATTCTCGCTGCGATACTTGATATATCGCCTGAATTGATAGAGGCCGCTTACATTGATGGTGCCAACAACTGGAAGATTACGTGGAGAATAATATTCCCTCTGACGTTTTCAACTTTCAGAACGCTAGCAATTCTCATTTTCATATGGAGTTTCAATATATTCGACATGGTATACGCTCTTGTGGGCGTACAGGCTGGTCCTTACAGAACTACTGACGTTCTCGGGACTCTCTTCTACAGGACGGCTTTCGGAGGACTTGGCAGCGGGGCAGTCGACATGGGACTGGGAGCTTCGGTAACAGTCTTCATCTTCACCATAGTTATGCCCGTCTCGATTCTGTATGTATACATTGTCGAGAAGAGACAAAGGAGTGCTTGAAACATGCTGAAGCTAAGTCTTTTCGGAAAGATAATCGTCTACTTCCTTCTGGCCGTCTACTGCCTGGTCATACTTGTTCCTTTTTTCATGATGATTTTGAACTCTCTCAAGTCGATGAGGGAGATCTATCTTCAACCCTTCTCCTTTCCGTCAAAGGTTATGTTCGAGAACTATTCAAAGGCCTGGCAACAGGCCGGTATAGGGACGGGCTACAAAAACAGTCTGATTGTTGCCGGAACCTCGGTAATTGGAATTGTTATAGTATCCTCTATGTTCGCCTATGCAATTTCTAAGTATACCTTCAAGGGAAGAAGATTTCTCTTCATTTACTCGATGCTAGGTCTGGCCTTTCCGGCGAGGCTCGCAATAATCCCCATATTCATACTACTGAGAAACTTTCATCTCACGAACTCTCTGCTTGGACTGATTCTAATCTACACCTCCGTAAATATCCCTTTCTCTGTCTTTCTTCTCAAGAATTTCATTGACGGGGTTCCGAATGAGCTTTCTGAAGCAGCCAGAATCGATGGAGCTTCTCCGATGCAGATATACTGGAAGATTGTACTTCCACTGGTCAAACCGGCTCTCTCCATAGTATCGATTGTCAGTTTCGTCAATGTGTGGAACGATTTCTTCTTCCCACTGATCTTCATAACCGACAGATCCAAGGCAACTATAACTCTCGCAGTCTCGATCTTCTTCGGAGAATACGTCAATCAGTGGCACCTCCTCTTCTCGGGCCTTACTCTTGCAGTGGCCCCGACGATAATACTCTTCTTGTTGTTCTCAAGGCAATTCATAACAGGTATGACGCAGGGAGCTATAAAGTGAGGTGTCTGGCGTGAAAGTGAAGCTTGGAATCGACTGTCTTCTGGCTGGAAACCAGCTGAAGAGTAAACGGATCGGTTTGTTAACCAATTCCAGCGGTGTAAATGGAGATTTACGAATCAACGTTGACCTGTTGCTCAGTAACAGATTCAACATCGTGAAGTTGTTCGGTCCCGAACATGGAATCTCGGGAGCCGCGGCAGATGGAGTAAGTGTAGACAATGCGGTCGACCCTAAGTACGGCATCCCAATCTATTCGCTCTTCGGAGATGTCATACGTCCTACAGAAGAAATGCTTTCGGGAATTGACTCCTTTGTTTATGATATCCAGGATGTCGGACTTCGCTTCTATACATACCTCTACTCTCTTGTATATTCGATGGAAGAGTGTGCAAAGCGGGGAATAGAGGTAGTTGTTCTCGATCGACCCAATCCTCTGTCCTGCAAAGTCGTCGGCCCAACAATTAAGAAGAGATTGGACAGCATCGTTGGTGGCTACGGTTTGGCTCTGAGGTACGGTATGACAGTGGGAGAAGTTGCGAAGTACTTCAACAAGGTTTTTGACATCGGCGCAGATCTGATCGTAATCCCCATGGAGAACTACGACAAAGACATGTATTATGATGAGACCGGCCATCTATGGAGTACTCCCTCTCCAAATATACCTTCTCTTGAACATGCGATACTATACTCGGGCTTCTGTCTCTTCGAGGGCACGAACCTATCCATGGGGCGCGGCACTGTTCATCCATTCAAATACATAGGAGCGCCATGGATTGACTCCTCATTGCTTTATAAGGAACTGAAAAAGCATGATCATCCCGGTATTGCCTTCAGAGAGAGGAGTTTCATTCCTGGGGCATTCAAGTTGCACGACCAGTCTTGTAATGGTCTTGAGTTCTATGTTGCCGATAGAAACACCATTAAACCCTTGGAACTTGCTTTAGACATAATCGCCACTCTAATAAGATTGTGGCCAGAGAAATTTGACTGGGATGTGCATTATCACGGGACCAGCATCCCTCTAAACAAGATGTGGGACGGCAGATACCATTTCGACCTGATAATGGGAGAAGAAAGGTATAGAGAAGAGTTGCTGAAGGGAGCAACTTCAGCAGAGCTTTCCCGCTTATGGGAAGGTGAACAGAGAGAGTTTGAGAGTCTGATCGAAGAATTCAGGATCTATTGAGTTTCTCAAATGCCTGTTCTGCAAGGATCTCATCCACGTTCCCCGTGAAGAGTGAGGTCTTGTGGTTGTTTATCATCTCCGAGAATCTCTCGTTATAATAGGCGGAGGCAAATGAGCCGCCAAATGTGTGGATTGTATCGACCTCACCTGTTCTCTCAAGAACGTTGAGAGTCCTTTTTGCCAGTATCTCTATTCCCTCATCTGCAACTCTTTTAGTCAGTTCCGAAGGGTCTTCTAGAGCAACTCTGCTAAATGAGGCGATCTTCGTTTTCATATCAGGCAGAAGCGTAAGATTGACAAGTTCCTCTATGCTCTCCATCTCAAAGAATTCTACAAGCCGATCGAAAACGGGATCGTGAGGAATCAATCCATCTCTATACTTGAGCGCTGCGGTGATCAGCTTCATGGAAATCCAATAGGCGCTTCCCTCGTCATCGAATATGTGTCCCCAGCCGCCAGACTTCACGGCTTCTCCCGCATAGTCATGACCGTAAACAGTAGAACCGGTTCCAGAAACGACAACAACACCTCTTCCTTCGCCGACTGCCGCTCTGTAAAGTCCCTCGATGTCCATAATCACTTCGATGCTAGCTCCTCTGAAAACCGATTCCAGCGCCTGAACGAGCTTTCCTTCGCGAGTTCTGCCCCCCGCACCGGAGAAGGCAGCGACTATCACATCCGGGACCCATATGTCGTCGCGAACTAACGAGAAAATCGATATGAGATTGCTACTGCTGACCGCAGTTATATTAACCCCGGTGCCGTAGTTCTTTCTTATCTTACCTTCACTTGAGATTGCAGTGACTCTAAGATTAGTTCCGCCTCCGTCCATTGCGATGATTTTCTTACTCATTCTACTCTCCTCACAACTTTTAGTCTGTAGCGATCCCCTCTGTAAACAGATCTGACCACTTCCACACATAGATTCTTATTGGTAAATGTCTGTCTCTCTCTAGATATTGCGTAGCTGTCCTCTTTGACTTTTAGATGCTTCGCCTCTTCTCTCGACAACCTGCAAACCTCGATGTTCTCCTGGGCATGATCGAGGACAATGGAAAACTCGTTTTTCAGAATTGCGTAGAGCGATTCTTCACTCATATCCCTATTCACTATGTTGAGAATCCTTATATCTGCCAGCGGATTGAGGTAGGCTCTCTCAATTCCATACGGTTCATCATCGAGATACCTAACTCTTTGGAGCAACACTACCATACCGTCCACGGGAATACCGAATAGCTCTGCTATCTCTACAGGAGGAACGATGAGACCGTCTTTCAATACTATCGACTTCGCTTTACGATTGTCTCTGGCAGCTTCTTCGGTAAATCCTGTGAGGGTACTGATACTTTCCTCGTGTTTTTCTTCGACGATGAAGGTCCCCCGACCTTTAGAAGACTCGATAACGGATTCTCTCTTCAGTTCGTCGAGCGCTCTCCGCAGCGTCAACCTGCTTACCTTGAACTCGCCGCAAAGCTCCTTCTCAGTAGGAAGTTTCTTTGAGTAAACGCCTTTGCCTATTCGCCGTTTAAGCTCTTTGTAGATTCGGTAGTAAACCGGAGCTCCAGCCTCTCTCACTTCACTTCTCCAAGTTCTTTTAGAGCCGAACGCACATGGCCTCTGTTACGCTTCAAAGATTCCTCGCACTGACCCTTCCCGAGCCCCGTCAGTGCCATGAGAATCGCAAGAGGGACCTCCCTGCCGGAGGCATCGAGTATCTTCGCGGACTCTTCATAAGAAAGGTCGCTAATTTCCGAGATTATTCTTGTTGCACGATCGACCAGTTTTCGGTTAAGAATCTTCACGCCTATCATGTAGTTTCCGAAAACCCTTCCTACCCTGACCATCGTTATAGTGCTTATCATATTCAGGACCATCTTCTGAGCCGTCCCAGCCTTCAATCTCGTGCTGCCCGTAACTACCTCCGGACCGGTTCGCACGGCAATAGTGACATCTGCTAGCTCCGCAAGGCGAGGATTCCCTACGTTACATATGATTATCGTTCTTGCTCCCTGCTTTCTTGCGTGTCTCAGTATTCCTTCAACGTAAGGTGTCCGGCCCGAAGCCGAAATCCCGATTACAGCATCTCTTCCGGATATAGCGACTTTCTCAGCCTCTTGCTCTCCAAGTTCAACACTGTCTTCGGCGTGCTCTACGGGGTTGGCAAGAGCTTCCTGTCCTCCAGCCATAAGTGTCACGAATAGCTCCTTTGAAACACCGAAAGTCGGAACGACCTCCGCAGCATCCAAGACCCCTAGACGGCCACTGGTACCTGCCCCTGCATAGACTATTCTTCCTCCCGACTGAAGAGATTCGACGCACAGTTCAACCGCAGAAGCGATTTCTTCGAGGACCTCTCTCACAGAAAGAGGTACCGTTGCATCCTCTTCGTTCATGATCCTCAACATTTCATAAGTCGATAGTTCATCCAAATTCATTGACTTGGGATTCGACCTCTCCGTATCAAGCTTATCAAACTTCATCCTAGACCTCCTGCGGTATCTTGACCGGAAGTTTTCCTTCGGCCACTATCGTACCCTTCAAGACCTTCATGATGCTCTTTTGCGAAACGGCTTCGTAGCCGTAACTTAGAATGCAGTTCTTCACACCGTTCACAAACGCGTCGTATGGGTTTCTCAAAGCGATCACAAGCATCCTTCCCGTTCTCTGCGAAAGCCTAAAGAGTAGCTCCCTTTGACCATCGTGCAGGTGAGCGTTCTCGGTGAAAACCAATTTTATGCCTTTTCCGGGGGCACTAGCTGCTATTCTGGCCGCTTCATCAACGGTGAGATTAGGTGCAAAATCAACTACTGGACTGTCCGTTATTTGTGCGATCTCTCTGGCCACAGCAGGAACCCCTTTCTGGGGACCATCCTCTACCTGGACCAATCTGGAAAGCCTGACCGCGAATATCGTGCTGACATCGCTTACTGGTAGAGGAAGCAGAGACCTGTCATTCAGAATGGCCGTAATTGAATTGTCAGAGATCTCTTGCATCGTCTCAAGGCTTTCCGGTGAACCTATCCCTTCGAGCGATACTCTCGCCGATGAGACAGCCTTCATCCTGAATCTCTCTACTCTGCTCAGCGACTGCTGAAAACGACCTTCAAGCTCGGAAGATCTCTCAATTTCCTTTATCAGAATCTTCTTGACTCTTCTCTGAATTTCCGGTTCATGGCAGTAAGTAAGATAATCCATACCGTTTTTCAGACCCTCTATCGCGGCCTCCTCGGGTTTGAAGTAATTGCTCACTCCGCCCATGCCAAGATCGTCAGCGACCAAGACACCCTGATACTTCAAGTAATCCCTCGCGAGATCGGTTAGGATCTCTCTAGACATTGAGGCCGGAACGCGCCTAACTTGAAGCTGCGGCATGAATATGTGAGAGGGCATTATAGAATCGGCAGGAACTTCTTTGAACGGCCTCAGTTCTTCAGAATCAAGGGTGCTGAGTGGAACATCCAGTACCGGCAGATCCAGATGAGCGTCTACGTCCACCCTTCCCTTGCCAGGGAAGTGCTTAAGGCAGCTCATAACACCATTTTCACTCATAGCATCAACAAATGCCCTTGCGTAAGAGATTACCTGCTCCGGAGAATCTCCAAAGCTTCGAACTCCAATTCCAGGGTTCTTTGGATTGCAGTTTACATCAACTACAGGAGCAAGATTCCAGTTGACACCGATAGCTCTCATCTCTCTGGCCATGATACTACCCGCAAGAAAGCAATTCTCAACTCTATTGGTTGCCGCTATTGCCATCGCGCCAGGAGAAACAGAGAAGCCTTCCCTGAGTCTGCTCACAATTCCGCCTTCCTGATCTATAGCTATTGCGGGCTTGTATCCCAGTACTCTCTCAATCTCGTCTACCAGAGCCCTAACCTGAGCTGCATCGACAATGTTTTTCGAAAAGAGAATCACCGCTCCGGGCTTGACTTGTACAAGAGTCTTCTCCGTGTCGCTATCGATTTCCGGTCCGGGAATTCCAATAAGAAACAGCCGTCCAACGGCTTCATCTAGATTCAAATGAAAACTCTCCTTCATTCACTTTCGACAGCTCAATTCTAATTTCTAATTGGTTGTATTGTCAATTGTATATTTGTCTAGTATGAATATACATAATCAATAATACACTTGCTCATCGACCTTAGTTGACTATAGTTCCAGCTAACCAGCCTAGGAAAAACTTGGAGGAAAAACGAAAATGAGATAGCATTGCTGTTGGGAGAACCGTGGTCGGGGGTAGCCGTAGGGGGTTGGTAAGAGCAAGA
>NZ_DJGL01000091.1:0-2604 GCF_002432735.1 Mesotoga sp. UBA5847
ACGAGAAGACGAGAACTCTCCCCTCTGTCTCTTTCTCTCTCTTCATCTCGTACCTTCCCGCTCTTACGAACCAAGAACAAAGCTCCTAGCTCCGGAACGAGTAACTTGGGCGCAGCACGCCGGAACCGATCTTCCGATACTATCGGAGAACGGTGAACCGTTAACGTATAACCGTTCCTACAATTTGCAGAGCCTACAAGTCTAAGATGCTATAATATTCGTGAGGTGTTGACGATGGATTACAAGGACTTCATTCATTCAGATTCAAGAATAATGCTTGGCAAACCAGTAATCAAGGGAACAAGGATAACTGTCGAGCACATACTTTCAGAACTTGCGGCTGGAATGGAGATTTCTGAAATCGTTGAAGCACATCCTTCATTAGATAAAGAGAAGGTCAGGGCAGCAATCGCTTATGCTCTTGATGTATTACGCAACGAGGACGTGTACTCTCTTGCCGAAAAGAAGTGAAACGCTTTCCTTGCTCGCTGATGAGAACATCGATCAAAGGTTAGTATCTAGCCTAAGGCTAGCCGGTATCTCTGTGTACTCAGTAGCAGAATCGTCTACAGGAATCACAGATGAGGAAGTTATGAGACTCTCAGAAGATTTAGGCGCGTTGATCTTGACAGATGACAAAGACTTTGGGGAGATAGTGTTCAGAAAACAGAGGAGTTGTCCTGGCATTGTTCTCCTTAGACTTACTGGTGTGGATCATTCTCGCAAAGCAGACCAGGTAATACAAGTTATAAAAAGGTATGGTAGTGAAATGATTGGCAAATTCGTTGTGATAACTGCAGAAAGAGTCAGGATACGGAAGCTCTTGCCCGGAGCAAAATAAGTCCGTCATAGTATTATCCTTACTCTTGAGTGTCCCGCTTTCAAGGCCTTCTACTTTGAGCATTCGCGCGCCGTAATCTGACAGCTCTTCACGACAACATCCATAGCTCAACGAAGAATTACATTGCTCAAATAGAAATGATGAGGTCTCCTTTTTTATGCTACTTGCACCTTTAGTTCTGACCTCAGAACCAGTTCTGATATCAGAACACTTTCAGTACGCATCAAAAAACCCTCGAAACCCCCAAAACCCCTAGTGAGTGCTGCGTTGCGCGTGGTAGGTTGTGCCTAGGAGCGAGCAAATGCATTCGAAGTTGATTGTGAAGAGCAAAAAAGAGGGACTGACAAGTCCTCAAATGTATGTACCCACAAAGAGCCGCTTCTCGCTGGACGCTGACCGCTGTAAGCGAAAATAGGGACTGACAGGTTCCTTATGTCTGTCCCATTTTTCGCGGAACACCAAGATCCTGGCCTGAATCACGCCAGGATGACCTGAAGGGATGTTCTGAGTAGCGCCTGCCCCAGAATCCACTTACCTGGTCATCCCGTGATGAAACTGCACGGGATCTGGTCTTAAAAGCGCACCAAAGATCGAGATTCTGGCCAGGTACGCGCCAGAATGACCGAAAGCAAGAAAAGACCGTTATCCCGTAGAGCCTGCCCTCGAATCTCCTCATTCTGTCATCCCGTAGCGATCGTGCACGGGATCTTATCTCGTCCGCCTCGCCCTTTTGGTAAGAATGCTTTGTTGCAAACTCGTGTTAAAATAATACCGAGAATTCTTTGGGAAGTGATCTTATGAAACCGGCTAGCATCAAGAAGCAAATGATCGACGAGCTTGAGAATATCCCGGAAGATAAGCTTCAACTGCTACTGGAACTAATCAGAAGCAGTAAGTCCAATCTTTCTGATCTTCAGGCAAAGAGAAAACCGATTACCGACTATGCAGGCTCATGGAAAGAGATCGATTCTGAACAATACAACGCTATGATCAAAGAACTAAGAGACCGAAGAGAAAAGGCAAGAAGGGAGCGCGATGTCTGACTCAGTACTCCTAGATACAGACATACTTTCCATGTTCTTCCGCGGCAATGCTTCTGTAGTATCCAGAATGGAAGAATATTCAAAAGGTCACGAGAAAGTCTATCTCAGCATAATAACGTACTACGAAATCCTCAGTGGTTTGAGACATATTGAAGCGACAAGACAAATAGAGCAATTCCTGGAGTTTTGTCTATTCAATGAAGTACTTCCTATTACGCTTGAATCAGCTTCTATCGCTGCGACGCACTATGCGTATCTTAGAAAATTCGGAACTCCTTTGGATGATATGGATCTTCTCATAGCCGGTATTGCCATCGAAAACGACATGACTTTAGTCACGCACAACATGAAACACTTCAGCAGAATTCCAGGATTGAAGTTGCAGGACTGGAGAGAATAACTGAATCTCCGCTACGCTGGTAGAACTGCCGGTTGGAAAACGCTCATCGCTGATCGCTGACAAGAACCAATTCTTCAGCTTTTGTTCTTATAGCCCGCAACTGACGTATACTCTCTAGGAGAACGGCGAACCTCTAACGGCCAACTGATTCTGCTCTTCCTGCGTTCTTCGTCTCTTAGAAAGCGAACAGCGGTTCTTTTGCCCGACAAAGTCGGAAATGGCCTCGCCGAAAGCGAGATTGGCCTTTGCAAAGCAAAGACTGGCCACCGAAGGTGACTGGTTCGTGAAGATCCGCTGTACGCTGTAAAACATGGTTCGCC
>NZ_DJGL01000091.1:2640-6097 GCF_002432735.1 Mesotoga sp. UBA5847
CGAAAATAGGGACTGACGAGCTCCTGACGTCTGTACCGTTTTTCGCGTCCTCTCGCCCTCTCTTCCTCTCTCCTCTTCACGCTCTCTCGAAGGACGGATTCATGATCTTGGACGAAGGTCAAAGGACGTCTTTTTCTCTTCTGAGGAACTTGGACACATAGCATCGAAGAACGCTTTTAAGGCTTTTCCTTCCTTGGTCTTCCTCTTGGCTTACTGCTAAGCTGAACCCCGAGCTCCTTCTCAAGATCGGCCACAAGTTCTTCGGCAAACAACGGCTTTCCAGAAAACGTGTTTCCCCTGATTCTACTAAGAAAATCATCCTCATCCGGAAAGCCAAGAAACTCTCTCCAGCCTTCTGGATTCCAGTTGAGGTCGAGATCCTTCAACGAAGAAAGCTGAATGCTCTTGCAAGAAGCTATTGAAACCTTAGAAGATAGAACGTTGCCTTCAGAGACTTTCTCATCTGTCGTAATAAATTGGGGACGAACGGGCTCTTCATGTATGTCCACAGATTTACTGCCAGCATCTCTAGAAGAGCTATCGCTTTTAGCGGAAACGTCTACCATCACACTCATACCAACGTGTTCCCTAGCGCTCGACCATTCATACTCCCAGGGAAATTGAACCATCTTGGCCCGAACAGGATTCCTTTCAACATACTTGAGAGCCTCCAGGGCGTGATCGCGATGAAGAGGACAGGAGTAGAAACGCGCCTGCCAGAGATGGCCGGCTCTCCGGTTCTTCTTGTTGAAGTAGTTTGAGTACCTCATATTGGCGTACTTGAAGGTCATTGCAAGTGAATCGTTTCTAAGGGGAGCCGCTAAGAAATGCACGTGATTGGTCATAAGACAGTAAGCATAGATCTTCATTTCATACTTCCTCGAATACTCACTTACGAACTCAATGTACTTCTTCCTGTCGGCAGAATCCTCAAATATGTTCTGCCTGTAATTACCTCTTTGAGTAATGTGATGAACAACACCTTCGAATACGACCCGAGCTGACCTCGGCATCATCATCACCTCGAACCATGAAAGTGAAAAGAATCAGTCGAGCAAACCTCTATGCTCAAATGAACGGCTCCGATCATGTCATCCCGCAGTGATCCTATGCGGGATCTCATTCTAGAGAAAGTGCGGAGCGACGAATTTCTAAACGTCTGTACCCGGTTTTCGCATATCCACCGATTCAACAGAGATTATAACAAAAATGGAGTCTGTCCTATTTTTGTCGAAGGTGGCATCTCTTCCGCCAGCGATCTTACGGCGCATCACTTCCTGGCGAAGCCAGCATTGCGTCCACAGATGCTCCTCAGTACAATGCGTCTACCTATAGGCGCTCCTAACAGTTAATTGAATGTAAATAATCGAGTTTGTCCGGAAAGGTCCTTGTTCTCTTCAAATTGAAATACATGAACAATCTGCTAAACTAGGCATAGAACTATTTCTTGATCCGATACGTAAAACATAACATGTTGGGTAAGGTAGGTGTATTGAAATGAGAATAGACATTCTAGACAAATTAGCCAAGAAAGGTGATGTGTTTACTATAAACGATATTGCTAATGAGTTCAATATTCAGAGAAATGTCCTTTGGGTAATGCTTTCTAGGCTAGAAAAAGGAGGCTGGATAAGAAGAATAGAGAGAGGAAAGTATTTGATAATACCTTTGGGAAGAGAAAAGGACAGATATACCGTAAATGAATTCCTTATTGGTTCATTGCTCGTTGATCCATATGCGATAGCGTATTGGTCAGCTTTGAACCATTATGGATTAACTGAACAAATACCAAGTACCGTATTCATTGAAACAACTTCAAGAAAGGACATACGGGAAAAGAGAATCATTGGTATTAGGTACAAGATAGTAAGAATAAAAGAACACAAGTTTTTCGGTATAGGAAAGACCTGGATCGATTACGATCAAATAAACATAACAGATAAAGAAAAAACAATAGTGGACTGTCTGGACAAACCGCAATACTGTGGTGGCATTGTAGAAGTGGCAAAAGCCATAAAAAGTGGAGAATATGATAAATATCGACTTGTTGAATACACAAAGAAAATCAATAATACTGGAGTCATAAGAAGATTCGGTTATTTGTGTGATTATCTAGATGTAGATATAAACCTACCCGCTATCAATACAAGGAACTATCTATATCTTGATCCAACAATGACACATAAAGGTCCAAAGAACTCAAAATGGATGCTCATAGTGAATCTGGATGAAAAAATATTGGGAGAGTTAGAATGATTAGACCACAAGAAATCGAAGAAAAATCTGGTCAATTGGGAGTACCAATCTCGGCCATAGAAAGAGATTATGTGCAAAATTGGATATTAAAGCATTTAAGAGCAATAGACATGGTTCTGAAGGGTGGTACAGGCATTAGAAAAGTCTACTTTGAGAATTATAGATTTTCGGATGATCTCGATTTCACTTTGCTTGATGAAGTTGAGATTGATGAACTCAATGAACAAATCACCAATGCTGCAGAAAGAACACAAGAGGAAAGTGGAATAAGTATCATTAATAGCGGCATCAAATCGAACGATAATGGATACATACGAAGCAACCTTATCATTCCAAATAAAACAGAGAGGGGTAAACAGAACAAAAATAAAGGTCGATATTACAAAGAAATCGAATGAACACGTAATTCTTCCACCTAGCCTAAAGCAGATAATTCATCCTTATTCTGATCAGTTAGATTATGAAGTAAAGGTGTACCCGCTTGAGGAAATCATGGCAGAAAAAATTAGGAGTCTCTTTCAAAGAACAAGACCTAGAGATCTATATGATATATGGAAATTATGGGATAAGGTTGACTGGTCGATTATTGAAGGCATCGTTCGGGAGAAGTTTCTCTTCAAGAAAATAGACTTTGATCTTGATAACTTCAGAAGCAATGAAAGAGACTTCGAAAACGCGTGGAAAAGCTCACTCGGAAACCAACTAAACTCACTGCCTGCGTTTAGTAATGTATTTGACGATGTTCTTCAAAAGCTACATGAAAAAAACTGGATGAATAAGCATCGTTAACCTTGAAAATGGAGGTGTTTAGCTAATAAGCTCACGAAGGTATCGTATCAAAGCAGTTCATCCGTTAAGAATATACACTTCCATGCCTTCATCTGGCATGAAGATCAGAGTGTTTTCCTACACGCATATCCGATTGTTTTCCAAATAGCATTTCACGGGTTCCGGCTCTGTCTGGTGGTTTATGATCAACGACCCAAGTCTTATGAACCGCACTTCTCGGAAAACTATCGACTGCAAACGTGCTCCAACCGAACGAACACCTGTGTTACTGAATGTAAATAATGGAGTCCCTATTTGTTCTAAGATCCGCTGTGCGCTTAAGAATAAGAACCCGCTGAGCGCTGCTCAAAACAACGTTGTCCGTCAACGGTCCACCGTGCACCGAGAAGAGCGAGAGAGAGCCACCGCAGAC
>NZ_DJGL01000091.1:6217-6648 GCF_002432735.1 Mesotoga sp. UBA5847
TCCTGAACCAAGAACGAAGAACCTGGACGCGAAGCGTCAGAACGATGAACCGCTCTTGATAAAATAGACTCTGTCCGTATTTTTCTTAATCGGCTTTCAAAGATAGCTCTTCACGCCCTTCTATGAACTATCTGAAGCAACGCTGCAGGACTCAGGACAGTTACGAAATCGGCGGGAAAGTGTTTAGCATTCCCCGTAACGATCGGACTGTTAGTGGCTCTGGAGACTTCAACAAAAGGTAAATCCGATAGATCTGGAAGCTCCAAAGAGACTGGTTCGGGAGTCACAAAAAAACCGACCCTAACAAAGAAATCCAGAAGCGCCCTTATATCGTCGCTCCTGAATCCAAATCTCGGTCTTTGAAGAACCCTCTCGTATTCATCGATAATTCTTGCATCGAAACAGGGATAAACACGACTCGAGAGAATACA
>NZ_DJGL01000002.1:0-17490 GCF_002432735.1 Mesotoga sp. UBA5847
CGGCTGACGGAGGACCGCTCTTACAGCGTTCAGCGGGTCCTCGTTCTTAAGCGTACAGCGGGCTCTTCGGTGGACGGCGGACCGTTGACGGCCAACGTTGTCTTCGTCAGCGACCAGCATATAGCGGCTCTTGTTGAAAAGCTCTGATTAGATTTGCAAGTCTGTCCTTCACTTTTTTGCTGCTGTGCTACACTTATTTATATGAATCGAAGGAGGCGAGCTCTCATGATGACAAGAAAGGAAGGAAGAGCTTTCTTGAGCAACAAGATATGGCAAGAAGTCAATAGAGAGATGAACAAGACAGATCAGATGAAGGGACTGCCGCAGCCCTCTCTTGAGAAGAGCTCGGAGGGTTACGACCTTATTAGTCTTCCTGACCCAAACTCAACTCACCTTATAATGAAGGATTTGAGAGAGATAGTTTTTTCTAGAGAAAGCAGAAGAGTCTACTCGGATGAGAAGTTGTCGCTTGAGGCTTTGTCTTTTCTTCTCTGGTCTTCTCAGGGTGTAAAAGCAGTGATGAAAAACAACTATGCGACGTTGCGAACTGTCCCGTCTGCTGGAGCAAGGCACCCGTTTGAGACATACATATTCGTTAGACTGGTAAAAGGGTTGAAGAGAGGCCTTTATCGTTACGTCGCCTTGTCTCACTCTTTGGTTTTGGAGAAGGAAGGCGACTTCGCCAGTGAAGTTGCTGATGCCGCTCTAGGCCAGAAGTTCGTTGGACATTGCGCTGCAACTTTCGTATGGTCGGTCATCCCCTACAGGACAGAGTGGAGATACGACCTGACATCATACAAACCAATCCTTCTGGACGCAGGTCATATCTGCCAGAATCTATACCTTGCCTGTGAGGCCCTAAACCTTGGAACATGCGCCATTGCAGCTTACGATCAGGAGAAGATCGATAAGTTGATAGGTCTAGATGGTTATGACGAATTTGTCATTTACATGGCTCCGGTAGGAAAACCAAAGAGGTATTGAAATGGGCATATCAGAGCATGAACAATCAATATTGGCGAAGATATACGACAAAGTTCTCGGGAGAGAAAAGAGATACTTCTCTGTTGACGAGTTGATTAGGGAAGTCGGAGGTTGTCCCGGCGAAGTGAACGAAAGCCTGAATATACTAGTGGATGAAGAACTGATCGAGATCAAGCCTTTCAGAATGGGCAGGATTACTCACAAGGGGATTCTTCAAGTTGAAGGAGGCGGGATCCCTGACAAGGAAAAGCAAAGACAGGCGGTGATCTTGAAGCTCAAGGAGTTGACCTCAAACGATCCCGATATCTATGTAAACATAGACGCTTTGGCCGGGGAGCTGAACATGTTGAGGTACGAGTTATTTGATATCTTAAGCTTCCTTCAAGCCGAGGGAATGCTTAAGATTCATTCCAGGATGTCGGTGTCACTCCCTCGGAGAGACTAGAATAATAGAAGCCAGTCACCTGGCTTCTATTTTGGGGATGATGAAAAGGGCTTTTTTCATTTTTCCAGAATGGGAGCCTGTCTTGCTATCGCCTTGCCGGAGTAGCTTGATTCATTTCCAGGCTCCCCTTCCCGCAATTGCTTGATCTACATCTGTGTACGGGGATCACATCTATGTGAAACTTCTATCGCTGCTGCAACCAAATATAAATCGGAGAGATTAGAGAAGAATTAGACTCAGATTAGAGTTTTCTAATTTTCAAGGGGAGAGTCACTCTGAATATAGATCCCTGCTGAGATGAGCTCTTTACAGTTATCGTTCCGTTGTGAGCCTTTACTATCTCCTGAGCTATAGACAGCCCAAGTCCTGTGCCCCTTGTCTCAGATCTCGCCTTGTCAACTCTATAGAACCTGTCGAATATCTTGTCAATCTCATCTGCCGGTATTCCTATTCCATTGTCTTCTATGAGAATTTCGACTTCTTCTCTTGACTGGTCTTTCTCTCCGGATATCCTTATCTGGCCGCCCTCGGGGGTGTACTTTATCGCATTATCCACGAGATTGAAGATTGCTCTAGAAAGCTTTTGTCGATCGCCTGCTATCTCAAGGTCAGAAGGAATTTCCGTCATAATATGTATGTTCTTTTCTTTGGCGAGGACTGCTATCGTGTCAAGAACATCTTCGATTAAGACCCCTGCTGGAAAGACTTTGTAATCACCTTTTTGAAGGCTATTCTCAAGCCGCGTGATTACAAGAAGATCATCTATAATACTGCTAAGTCTTTCAATTTCGTTCTGAATCTGAACAAGCGCATTCACATATTCATCGGAATCCCTATCTCTGTGAAGTGTAACGTCCACAATACTTCTAATCGCTGTCAAAGGCGTTCTCAACTCATGCGCCGCATCAGACGTGAACTGTCTTTGCTTCTTGACGGATTCTTCAAGTCTCTCGAGCATTCCGTCAAAAGTACTGGCGAGATGTCCTAGCTCGTCATTTGGCAAAGTCAGGTTGAGCCTCTTGTTGAGTTTTTCAACACTGATCTCTTCTGCAAGCAGCGTAATTCTCTCCACGGGCTCAAGCGATTTCTTTGCCATGTAAAACCCGCCAAGCACTGCAAGAATAATTATCGTAGGTCCGAGAATCAGCATCAACCTGGACAGTCGGAAGAGGGCAATTCTGACACTCGAAAGAGATTCTCCCACCTGCATCCATCCCCACTGACCAATCTTAACGGTGAAAATCCTCCAGACGCCCACAGATGTAGAGACTGTAGTGAATTCCCTGTCAGAAAGCTCTAATGAGGCCTTTAGAATTCCAAACGGCCCAAAACCCTCAACAATGTTTCCCGATCCATCCATCAACCTGACAGCGAATCCTTCGGCAAGTAACCTGTTACTGAGAGATTCCATTTCGACGGTCTTCCTGAATATCGGAAGATCCTGGACGATCTCGATATTTGCAAGGAGCTGCGAAGATACGATTCTCAATGACGAATCGGCTTCGCTATGAAGCTGTGCGCTGAGAATCGCATAGATCGAAACGCTAAACGCAAATAGAATAACACCCAGGAAAAGGACGTACCAGAGAGTCAGCTTTATCCTGATAGGAACTATCTTTTTCATCGTATCAACCTAGCCTGTAACCGAAGCCTCTAACAGTGTTGATTAGCTTTGTGGAGAAAGGATCGTCAATCTTTTTTCTCAAATATCTTATGTAGACATCGACGACGTTCGAATCACTGAAAAAATCTTGATCCCAGACGCTTTCTGCGATCTGTGTCCTGCTCAGAACCTGATGAGCATTTCTTGCAAGATACTCCAGAAGCCTGTACTCTTTGGGTGAAAGCTCAATCTCCACGTCATCCCTTCGTACCATATGAGAGACAGTATCTATAGACAAGTCCCCGACTCTCAAAACCCTTTCGAAAGTTTCACGTGGCCTGCGAAGCAACGCATTGATCCTTGCAAGCAGTTCCTTGAATGCAAATGGTTTTACGAGATAGTCATCCGCTCCCGTGTTAAGCCCCTTAACCCGCTCGTCTACAGAATCCAGAGCAGTCAACATGAGAACAGGTGTGTAATTACCGCTTGCTCTCAGTTCACTGCAGACTTCGAAACCATTTTTGCCAGGCAAAAGAATGTCCAGAACTATTACTTCATATTGGTTTGATGAAGCTAGTTCCAGGGCTTCATTTCCACTTCTCGCTGCATCCACTGCGAAGCCCTCCTCTTTCAAACCCTTCTGAAGAAAGGCAGATATCGTTGCCTCGTCTTCGACTATTAGAATCCTCAGAAGAACACCTCCTGAATAAAGAAGCCGGAGGGTTTCCCCTCCGGTCAATTCTAGCATCCCTCTTCTTTATGTTGGAGTATCTAGTAGATCCAGTTCTTTTCTGCTTCCTCCGGAGCGGTTTCCTTCATGTAGTCTGAAAGCTGTGCAAGCCATTCCTGGAGAGCAAGTGCCTTGCTGGGGTCGGCTGGACTCCAGCCTTTCCATCCGTGACCCTGGTTCGGGCCGAAATCGAAAGTCATGTCGGAAACCGGGTTCTCCATTTTCTCCATAGCGTCTTTCAGGAGATAGACTGCCTCATTGAGGTAGTAGTTGTCCATATCACCAACTGCAACATGCACATCACCGGCTATCTTGGGACCTATCTCTTCCCAGTTTTCCTGAAGAATGTAGTTGAGATCGTAATTCTTCTTCCAGTAATCGGCAACTTTCTTGTTTATTTCTCCACTTACCTGATCCCAAATCGGCTGAGGGAATCCGTCAGCGCCAACGGGACTGTAAGTTGATTCCCAAACTGACCACTGCCCGCCAGATCTGTTGCTCGGTCCAGCAGCCATTTCGAAGTAGTTCTCCTGCTTCACGGTGAATCTGATGTTACCATGAGTATCTCTTGCACTCGGTCTTTCGGTCTTTATCCAGCCAAAGTCGGAGTAATAAGCATTGTCATCGTTGTAGATGTTGATCAACTGATAATAATTGAAGTCGACTCCATCGGGATACCAGACGTATGTTCTTCCAAAAAAGTCAGGGTAGAAGACTTTCATGGCAAGGGCTTCCCATCCTCCGGTAGATCCGCCTGCAAGAATTCTTGCCCATTTCTCGGGAATCATTCGGAACTGGCTTTCGAGATAAGGTATGAGTTCTTCTGTTATTGCAGTCCCGTATGGGCCAGAGTTCGCCGAGTCGACGGAATAAGATGTGTCGTAGTAAGGTGTGGCATCTCTGAACGATACGGCTATGAATCTTGCATTTCCTTCCTCATTCCAGAACTTATATACGTCGTTGTTCACTCTAAATCCCACCGGAGCACTGCCTCCAGGGAAGTGTCCCTGATAGTAGATCACCGGATAATACACATCAGGATTGTCGTAGTAACCTTCGGGGAGAAGGACATTGGCTCCAATATACATATCTTTGCCCCAGAACTCGGAAACAACATCGCTCTTGATCTTTATGTACTTCACCCATTCAGTATCTGAGTAATTCCCCTGCTGAAGCACCATGCCTGGCTCTAGTTCATAATCGGGCATTATCACTTCTGTGATAGCCAGTTTCACTGTACCGGGATTTGCCGGATCAAGATAGATCTTCTTGGTCTTGCTTTTTGCATTGCCAACTGATTCCCAGAACCACTGCCCGTCTCCAGTGTCATCGTGCATGAGTATGGTATGACCGTCGGCTCTAGCAAAGGTCGTGTATACATTTACAAAAGCCTGTACAAAGTATTCTCCGGCCGGTAGTTCCGATATCTCAATTGGATAACCTGCCACAGCCATATCTCCATCTGAGATCTCCACTACCGATTCAGATGTCATATCGAAGACATCCTTTCCCCAGAACGGAACTCCTCTTACATCTGTCTGCAAGCTAGGTTCTCTAGAAGAATCCTTGCTGACAATTACGAGTACTCGTCCGTTGATCGGTGTCTCTAAACCTAGAGACGCTACTGTATCCAGTGCGTCCTGGCTTATTGATACTTCGAAAGTAAGTGAAAACGCTGTAATGCTTATGAAAAGAATTATAAGAAGAGTAAGTATACTCTTTTTAACCATATTTCCCACCTCCATGAGAATGTAAGCAATTGTCAAATTCCTCTTGCCTGCTGCAAGTTAGAACAATCAAATAGGATAAATCCAGTTACAAGAATAGTTATCAGGATGCTAGCTCTTCTAGAAGTTTTTCAGTTAGAAGCAAGGACGACGAGCGCGGAGAGAAAGGCGAGCACCTTTTTCTGAGGAAAGAACAACGTGATTAGAAAAATGAAGACTTTGAATACCTATACAAACAACTGAACAAGGGTTTAGTTCCATTCTTACCTCCTTTTCTCCGACTTGCGTCTGGTAGATCCTTGTTATTATACACTGCCTGAGGTACTGTCGGAACACTATGCGCGATTATTCACATCATCTTCTGTTTTCCGTTGCTTTACTCGCCTTTAGCCTTACATTCACTGCCTTCTTCCATGACAAAAACTATCAAAGTCCTTGAAGTCGATATAGTCGCGAACTCTCTGGAGAGAAGCCCAGATAAAGTCTTCGAAAAGCTTCGCATCATCTTCGCTGTTCAGTTCCTCAACAACATCTTCTTGCTCCGATGGACGTGTAGCGATGTATCGACTCCCTACTGCCCTGTAATTTGAGTACAGATTGAAATTGAAAATACCATTTTCTTTTGATCTGTAATACACTGCTAACACCTCCTGTAATGCAGAACAATTATATCATGCTGTGTAACAAGCGTGGTTGGGGGCCGCAGGTAGGGGGTAGGAAAGAGCAAAGGAACTGGTTATGAGTTGAGGGTTATCCGTTCTCCGAAAGAGCAATCGAGAAAGAGCATTGGCGAGACGTTCGCATCGCTCACGAGAAGGCGAGTGAAAACTCAGTCGCTGCTGAAATTAGACGCAAGGCGCCGAAAGAACATCGGCGGACGCAATGCTGCCTTCTGCAGGAGGCGAGGCCGACTACGTCGGGAAGTTCCCCTCCAGGCTAGACCTACAAGTCAAATCGGGTAGAAGTCTCGCTCAACAAAACACTGTATAATTCAGTGTGAGGTGATTGAATGAAGATAGATCTTAGGTGCATCCCCTGCAATCTGAGCAGTTTGCTACGGATTCTAGACGTTAATAACGCTGGAGAGGAAGAGAAGAAACAGGTTGTTAGAACCTTTCTCAAAGAGGTTGCGGAGATGGATTGGTCAGATACTCCTATAGATATCGGCAGAAAGGTCGGAGAGGCGTTGAAACCTCTCTTTGGCAACCATGACGCTTTCAGGGACGTCAAGAGACTTTCAAACAGAAGTCTTATGGAAATATACGACGATCTTAAGGAGGAACTCCTCAAGCTTGACGATCCTTTGTTAGGAGCGCTGAAACTATCGGTAGCCGGTAATATTATAGATGTTGCTCCTGGTCATAAGATAGACATTCATAAGACAATGAAGGATGCACTGTCGAGACCTTTCGCAATAGATGATCTAGAAGAGCTAGCGCAAAGGATACGAAGCACCGACTCGCTTCTCATAGTCGGTGATAACTGTGGCGAAGCTGTTCTCGATAAACTTCTGCTAGAACTCTCCGGAGTGCCGAACAGCTACTTCTCGGTAAGAACAATACCGGCTCTTAATGACATAACGATGCGAGAGGCCCTTGAAATAGGCATGGACGAAGTAGCAACGATAATCGATTCTGGAGCAGATGCACCTGGCGCTCAGGAAAAGACTATGCAGAGAGGTTTTTTCGATGTTTATTCCAGGGCCGATGTAGTAATCTCTAAAGGACAGGGCAATCTAGAAGGTTTAAGCTCGGCAAAACGCGAGATCTTCTTTTTGCTTATGGCCAAGTGCGATGTAATCGGCAGCTTTCTCGGAGTACCGAAGGGTTCGTTTGTTGCCTACAGAAAGGCAGAATCGAGGGGATAGAATGGAGCTGTTCAAGGACTTTCCTGTTCTGGTAGTTGACGATGACTTACTTTCAGAAAACACTGGGGGGAGAGCGACAAGAGAGATCATAAGAGAGCTTCAGAAGCGAGGCTTTTCAGTCATAGAGTCTTACTCAGGCTACGACTGTAGAATTGAGTTCATGTCTCATTCAAATGTCAGCTGTGTTTTGCTCGACTGGGATCTTGTGATCAAACCAGATGCTGAGTTTCTAGGCCCGGGAGAGATAATCGAGATAATCCGCGGAAGGAATATGCTTATTCCCATATTCCTCATGACTGAGAAACTAAAAGTTATGGAGATTCCTCTCGAAATAATCAGTCAGATCGATGGCTACGTTTGGAAGCTCGAAGACAGTCCCTCTTTCATCGCGGGAAGAATTGAGGAAGCAACAGAGCGCTACATGGACGAACTGCAGCCCCCCTTTCTGAAAGAGCTCATACGATACGTGGATGAATTCAAGTACTCGTGGCACACCCCCGGTCACAGCGGAGGAGAGGCTTTCCTCAAGTCATCTACCGGGAAGATCTTCCATAACTTCTTCGGGGAGAACATTTTCAGGAGCGACTTATCCGTTTCGGTGCCGGAACTTGGCTCTCTCCTCGAGCATACAGAAGCCATCGGAGAATCGGAAAAGTCTGCTGCCAAGATTTTCGGTTCCGACGAGACATATTTTGTGACGAACGGTACCTCAACATCCAACAAGATCGTCTTCCATTATTGTGTGACCCCGGGGGACATTGTCCTTATAGATCGGAACTGCCACAAGTCGATTATGCATTCAATAATAATGACAGGTGCGATACCAATCTACCTCACGCCTAGCAGAAACTCTTTAGGAATTATCGGGCCGATCCATGAAGAGGATTTTGAATGGAGTGAAATCGAAAAGGCAATAAATGAAAGCCCTCTCGTGGAAGACAAAGAGAACTACAGAATAAAACTTGCTGTAATCACTAATTCGACATATGACGGCCTCTGTTACAACGCGAAAACCATCCTCGACAAGCTTGAAAAGATTGTGGATTTCGTTCTCTTCGATGAGGCATGGTACGCCTATGCGAAATTCCATAGAATGTATATGAGCCGCTTCGGAATGTCACCAGACATTGACAGAGAAAAATCTCCGGTGGTCTTCTCTACGCACTCCACTCATAAGCTACTGGCTGCCTTCTCTCAAGGCTCTATGATACATGTAAAGGACGGTAGAAAAAGGGTAGATCATGGAAGATTCAACGAGGCATACATGATGCACATGTCTACTTCGCCTCAATATGCGATCATCGCTTCCCTGGATGTAGCGGCAAAGATGATGGCCGGAAACGCAGGCAAATTCCTTATTGACGAGACGATTCAGGAGGCAATCATTTTCAGAAAGAAGATGAAGCATCTGAAGGAAGAAATCGAGTCCAAAGAATCAGAGCGAAAGAGACGCTGGTGGCTCGAGATCTGGCAGCCGGAAAAGGTCTCGATTGGGACAGAAGACGGGCAAAGAAAGACCTTCGATCTCGAAGACATCGATGAATCGATTCTCAAGGACAGACCTGACTGCTGGTATCTCAAAGCAAACGAAGACTGGCATGGATTCGGAAAGCTTGAGAACGACTACGTCCTTCTCGATCCGATAAAAGTGACCGTTATGACCCCGGGAATAACGAGACAAGGTCGGATGAGGGATTGGGGAATCCCAGCAACGATAGTCACAACTTTCCTTAGAGACAGGGGAATAGTAGTTGAGAAATCGGGTCATTACTCATTCCTGATACTCTTCTCCCTCGGGCTGACAAAGGGAAAGTCTGGAACTCTGCTCGCAGAGCTCTTCACTTTCAAGAAGCTCTTCGATGAGGACGCTCCTCTGGATGATGTATTTCCCGATATCGTCAGAGAGTTCCCAAAGAAATATGGAAAGATGACCCTTCAGGAGCTTTGCAGACAGATGCATGAATACCTCCGAAAGGTCAAGATAACCAAGGTCTTGAAGGATGTTTACTCTCGGAATCCCCAGCAGGTTATGCTTCCGTCCAAAGCCTATTCAGAGTTGGTTAACGACAATACTGAACTGGTCAGAATCCGTGAGCTGCAAAACAGAATCTCAGCTGTAATGGTCGTTCCTTACCCTCCGGGAATACCCGTGATAATGCCTGGCGAGAGATATACAGACGACACGAAGAGAATCATCGAATATCTGAATCTCTCGGAGGAGTTCGACAACAAGTTTCCCGGCTTTGAGAACGAGATGCACGGTCTGAAGATGAAGATAGACAGCAACAACAAGAAGAGATACTACACATACTGCTTGAAGGAGATCGAACAGCCAGAAGGCGAATAGGCGATGACATTCGCTCCTGTAACGCATACACCACATAAGTAAATACATCTGTTTGGTGCTATAATCCTTTTTATCACTGATTATGAAGGGATCGGCGTGTTCCTAGCATTTCTGCCTGCTGTCTTCTTTGGATGGACTCTCGGAAGGAATGACGCAGCCAATATATACGGTACAACCGTAACAAGTGGAATTCTTAAATACAGATCAGCTGCGCTGATCTCAAGCTTTGCTGTGCTTGTTGGAGCTATTCTGGGTGGGGCCGGTGGAATGCAAACTCTCTCCAGCCTCAGCTCTCACACATTGCTCTCTGCTTCAGTCAACGCAGCGGCAGCGGGAATCTCCGTTCTCTTGCTTAACAGGCTGGGGTTACCTGTCTCCTCTTCGCAAGCCGTTGTGGGCTCGATAGTTGGCATTGGGCTTCTGAGTGGAAGCGTTGATTGGCTGGTTGTGTTGAAAATAGTCTCTTGCTGGATAACGACTCCACTTGTAGCGGCGATCGTTGCTCTTTTCCTGTATAGACTTATTGGTGTCGCCTTCAAAAGAGTACGTTCAGTTCTTGTTCAGGACATACTCCTTAAATCACTTGCGGTAATTGTTGGTGGCTTCGGTTCATTCGCTCTTGGAGCAAATAACGTTGCAAATATCACAGGAACCTTTGCAGATATCATCGGTGTTGAGAAGGCTGTATTGATTGGAGGGCTGAGCATATCGGCCGGAACTATAATGTTCAGCAAGCGAGTTATGTACACGATCGGGACAAAGATAGTCGCCCTCGAATCGTTCGCTTCGGTTATTGCCTTACTGGCACAATCATTGACCGTCCTAATTTACGCGTTCATTGGGGTTCCCGTTTCGGTTTCGCAGGCAATAGTCGGAGCGGTTATTGGAGTCGGGCTTGCGAGAGGATCGAGAAACTTTGATGCAAGGCTCCTAAAGAGAATTGTCTTTGGATGGGTATCTACTCCCGTAATTTCGGGATTGATCTCAGTTGCCCTTTACACTGCTATCAATTCGATCCTGGCGCTTTTTGGAAGCTGAGCGCCGTCTCCATTGACGTGACAACGCAGCTGCTTACAGGAGAAGAAGTAGGCCCATAATGTGTATAAGCAAAACCATACGGCAAAACCCGTCAAACCGCCTTCAGCTCATCACGTACTCTCCCAAGTGTTGAATATGGGTCACTAGCTATGATCATCAGAACCTGAGGCCTTCCCCTTGAAACATCTCAGAAAAACGAATTTCAGAATGTCAGCAGGTAGCTCCTGAGGCTTATTGGCTCGACTTTTGCATCGTCATTCATTGACTTTGCCATAAGGTACATGTGAGATATCACAACTCCCAGATCGATCGAAATGACATCCTCGTAGATCAGTGGAATCTTCTTCCAGCCGTGAATTGCTATGCTGTTCCTGTCGAGAATCTCAAATCTCCAGGGCTGCCTGTTGAATGAAGAAGGCGACATCCTTCCCGCATTCAAAATATCCTTCATACTTTCATCTATGTACTCTGTCTTGCCAGAAACAATCTCCGCAAACGGCTTTCTATTTGCCTCCCTGAAGAGAAATCTAGAGGCTCTCTCAACAATGTCTCCTTCGCTATTAGCGGGAAAGCCCACGATTATCATGGACAGGTAGTTTGGCAGTCTGGCCCAGCTAGTGGAGAAACCCTTCAGGGTGAGATTAAGAACTATCTGCTCGCCTTCGAAACCGAACCGAATCAGATTGGGAGTAGTGAACTCCTTCAGCTTAGCGAGAACGATTCCTGAACCAGACGGAAACTGCGGAGTGAAATACCATTGCAAAGGAGCATCCGAGTTAAGAGGAATAATGTCTCCAATAGCAGAATCCACTTGTTTCCTTTGCTCAGGAGACAGTTGCTTTTCCTGGAACTTTCTCTGAGTCACTCTTAGGCCGATCGCCTTCATGATCTCCTGTTTGTCTAGCATTCAATCACCTCTTTACATATATTCTATATAATTTGACAATTAAACTCAAGATTAATCATATTACTGGTTTCAATGTGCACAACTGTAACGAAGAGACCAGAGCGCAAATACCTGCATCAAGAGATGCCTGATCCTTCACATTTACCGAAAATAGCAAGCTCTTTTGGAAAAGAAAAACGCCGGGAACAGAACCCGGCATTTGCATCCTATAACGTGGTTCCGCTACAGTCCTTCCCCAAGCTCTCTAGCCCACTCTTTTGCGGTTTCAACGTACTCGTCCAGCCTTGAAGAAGGTGCCTCGAAGTCAATCTCCTGAATCACTTCGTTACCCTTCAATGCCTTCTTGAGATTCTCAAATGCTGCGCCGATCATTCCATCATGTGTACAGAATAGAGCTATCTTCTTTCCCTCCAGCTTGTTTTCTGCGAGAAATGTACTTATCGGCGGCGCATAAGTGAGAGCCCACACGGGACTGCCTATGATTATAAGATCGTAATTGTCAGGATCAAAGCCATATGGCTCAAGTTCAGGCTTGTTATTCATAGTTACCGACTCGCTTCCCCAGATATGCTCCTTGTCAGGATCGTATCCGGGAGTGGTCTCTATTTGCTCGGGATTCTCAACGTGGTGATAATAGGTTCGAGAAAACTCTCCCGTAGGCACCAGCCTTAGAAGGTCAGCATCGATCGAAGAGGCCATAGCTTCTGCAAGAGCTCTTGTACTTTCATCATATGAGAAATAAACAACGATAGACTTCATTCTATTACCTCCCTTCAAAGCTATTATAGCTTGACTTAGCGGCGAAATGAAGCTATCTCGATAAGGGAATCTTCTACTCTCCTCCTGAACAAATGAATCGAGAAAGCATTATGCAATCTACTGGCATTGAGTTTTCAAGATTTGTGTTTTTCTTCAATACAGACTTTTACCGAGGGTCTCATACAGACCTTTTCTAATGCTATAGCGAAGCGCAACGTCAAAAGCAGCCAACAGCTGACAGCAGCTCGCTGTTCGTCGCATCTCAAAGTCGTCAGTATAGAAGCAGGATAACTGCCGATCTTGCACTAAACTTCGCCTGAATAATGACTCGTTATGATAGAGTTTTTGCCTGTGCTTAGAAATAATCGATCGAGCTCCTTCGATACGAAGTATCCTTTAGTAATATCATTATTTAGTAGAGGCGGGTTTTCCGGCTACGGATAATCCGCTTTCGGCTTTCCCGTTTACGGAAAATCGGTTTGCGGATTAATACGGCTCCTACAGAGCGTTTTGTCAATTTCCCTGATCTGCTTTCTCCTATCGTCCAGTACTTCAACATTTGCGCTCTCTGACTACATTGAATCAAGAAAGCAGCATTAAACTGTATTAATCTTTAGAATCAATCGCTCCTTTCTATAGCACACACACAACAAGCACATCACAAGCAACCGATAACAGGATACTGAATCAACATCTCAGGAAAAAGCTGAATCGAAGATGCTAGAGAACATATGAAGCAGGGACGTCGATCAGTAAGTAGTTCCGATAAGCCTCTCGAACCACTCTCGACTTATCACTCTGTAGTGAGGGTGATAACTTCTTTTGTAGTAAGAACTGTGATGTAACAACCGGCCGCTTTCAAGGGCCTCCTTGACTGAAATCGTCGATTCCGGAGTAAATACACTTTCGGGAAGAGAGTCTCTAAGAACCGCTTCTATCCTCTGCCACTCAAGCTTCCAGTCCTCGCGCGTCATTGAGGCACCTACCCTTGAACTTGCTACCAAAGCTCGAAAGAGATCGTCGATCAGAACCTGTCTATTCTTTACAAGAACAAGATTCAGCCTGAAGAAGTTTTCCATATAGCTGACGTCTTGCCAGAGGACTTGATCGAACTCTTCGCAGTCGATTTCCTCCGCAAGGTATCTAAGCGCGACGGCCTGGTCTTCCATCAAGTGCTTCGGACCGAACGTGCCTTGATAAAACAACTTGTAAAGATCGTCGAGCCTTGCTTCGGGATGCAAATCCAGCTCGTGAGAAGCGAGTTCAACAATTCTATTGTCCATTCGAAACATACACTCCCCCTATTTGATTAACTATTATACAGCTATCAATGCTCGATTCAAAAGCCATCGACCGCTATGATGACGCTTTGGCAAGAAATAGCTCAAGAACATCTGGAGAGATCGCCGGAATTTTCTCTGAAGGCCTTATCTCGAGGCTTCGTATTTAATTCTAAGAACTGATCAAATGATTGAAGTGGCACGAAGCCATCTAGCAGGTAATCGCTGTGAGTTTCAATATAAAAGCCCCCGCAATCCGCGAGGGCCCTCTGGGGGTTAACTGTGGCATATAGTACTAGAAGCTAAGAAGAGAATCTCTTCTTCCCCAGACCGAAAAACCTTACTCAATCGTTATTCCGTTACCAGGCTCTAAGTCCAACCAGTGAGAAGACCTTCTTACTAGTACCTCCCGAGTCACCACTAGATGGGACCGTCACAAAGAAGTTCTCAATATAATCGCTACTTCCATCGGTTCCAAAGCTATTCCCAACAACAGATCCAAGAACAAACAGTTGAGAGAGCTTTGTTGTGTAAGTTTTATTGCCCGATATGACCGTTTCTAAATCGGGAAACAAAAAGCTTCCACCCACACAGTTTTCATTGCTTTCATCACACCTCGCAAGGGCTGTGACATCGCCACAAATGGCTCTTACTCCATGCGTTGCATTTCCTTCATTCTGCGTTCCAACTCCGAAAGTGTTAATCACATTTCCACCCAAAGCAGATAGCGAAAGATAGTCCCTGTCCAATTCGAACTGCCTGAAAAGCTCCTCGACCTTTTTAAGTGACATGATGGGCTTTGTCAAAGTGGTCAAATCGTCAGGGCCAGTATTAGGATTATCGCTCTTCCTCGTGGCGATCACAAAATCCTTTGCTGAATCGCCGTAGATAAGATTCGTGTCAATATTTATATCCCCAAATACCGAGATGCTGTATCTCCCATTTATGTAACCAATCATGTGGGGATTTCCGTTTTTATTCACAATATTCACGCTCTTATTGAAGGATAGACTAACAGTGTGATCGGCGGCCTCAATTATTATAGTGTATTTCGTTGTCCCGGAATCCCCTGCCTCACAGGAGACTTCAATAAAATCGTAGTCATTACTCTCTGTTGTTGGGTCCTTGGGAAAAGTAATTGTGTAAGAGTCTGTGGAAGATAGATTGAACGAAATCAGCGAATCTGGCGAGAAAATAGATGTACTATCGGAAAATAAGTTCTTGTTGTCATCTGTGAAAACAATTTGCTTCGACAGATTGTTCAACTGATTTTCCTTATCTTCAAGTAGTGATACAAAATACGAAGCTGAGTCTGTATCTGTGGCGTTATAGCTTGCCTGATCATCTTCTTTTTCTGGAGAAAAAGACACACGATGAGCCGTTAAACCATTAGAGAAAATGTAAGGAAGATCTGAATTAGGGCTATTAATTATTGCATCGCCTAGTAAAATGGCGTGCCCATTGATCCAGTCACCACCCGAGCTAATATAGTCATCATATCCCTTCTGTTTTGTGGTTGTAACTCTGTCAAACTCCCTATCAATATCTCCTAAAATCAATGCAGGAACTTGAGCTAGAGAATCCACCATTGCAAGTCCATATGAATACCTCTTGACAGCGCCTTTCTCCACCCATGAAATGATTGAGAATTTGTCTCCTGATCTACTCACTGCTACCCCTCTATTGTCAAATTCGGCAAGAGGGTTTAAATCAGCAGCTTCTGATAGATTCTCATCTGATAGTAACCACCATGTCCCTGCTCCAACGTCAGACATTGCACTTTGCCACAATACTCCTTCGTATCCTCCTCTAGAGGAAATGAAAGCGACAAATTCACTAAACCCTTCCCACTGGGCCTCCAAAGGTTCGGGCATATCCGAATAGTTTTCTGACAGGAACACTGTAGCTATTTCCACTAGATTGTTCGAACCTACTCTGAGATCCGAAAGTAGTGCGTAGCTATTCAACTGCCTTGATGATCTCTGGATTGAAATTCCGGCAGCAATTATCATCGTCGTAGCAAAAGCCATGAGAATTAACGCTATTGGCAGAATCACACCTCTATTTCGCATAGGGGTCGTATCTATATACATTAAATACCTCCCTTCTTCCTATTCTATTATCTGTGAGCGAGACCTCAAATATCCAGCCCACTATTTTTTCCCCAGGTTTCAGAGCAGTTTTACTGATCACATCAGCTACAACTTGTTCAAACCCAGGATACGTCGAAAGCTCTTCTATAATGCGTTCAATATCATCCTCACTAGAAGCATTCCTCACAATTCCTTCCACAGTTAGTTTTGCTGCATGTATATTTGTGGCTACTTCTAGCCTAGAAGACATAGCCTTGTATTGTAACATTATGGTTACCCCGCCTGTTATGAGGAATGCAATTATGATTAGAACAATCAGAATCTCAGCAGTTGTGAAACCTTTCCTAATAGATCTTCACCGCCCCATTAGATGATTTTGATATACCATAAACAGTAAATGTAGCAGCATAATAGATGTGACTGGAATCTGGTGGAAACTCAAAAGCAAAGTCCTCCAAATTGCCCGCAATGACAGATGATACCTGGTTATTGCTTGCATTATTGTAGAGAAACAACAATTCTCCATCTAAGTAAGTTACTGTCGCAACCGTCTCATCGCCAATGTTTGGAAATCTAGATCTGAGCGATATGGTTTTCGAGTCACTTCTATCAAAATCAATCGCTGTCCAATTTCTCGAAATTATATATCCTAGTCCACTATTCAGTTTCATTATCTCTTCATCTATAGCAAGCTGTGTCTGGACCTGACCGCTGATTCTGAATGTAGAAGTCAGCACAACGTATAAAATCCCCATAATTATCGTCGTGAGAAGCAAAGTAACCATTATCTCAACCATTGTGAGACCCTTGCGCATTTTTGATTTCGTTCGCCTCGATATCAAGAGACTCAAATAGATGATTCCTCCCTTTTCGGCAAAAACAGATTTCTCTTAAAGCAAGCATGAAAGCGTATGATATGCAACAGAAAGTCAACGGTTCTTTGAGGTATCGCTTGTCTACAGAATTAATGAAACTGGTCTTGACTAATCGACCCAAACGATTTTATCACATTATCTTGAACAATCGTTCTCGAAACAAACACCCATGCCAGATCGACCACGTTCTTGAGCAAAACTGGACATCGGATTTCACAGGTCAAGAAGCTATACTCCTGTAAGGTTAATGCAAGAACATGTCACTAATCCACGCAACGGAACTCTTTTTCTTGAAGATCAGTATTCTTTGTCGAGCTCTAAAGGGAGGGATTTGCTCTCAGCTTATTTTCCCTGATGAACTATGTGGATGACTCGCGATGAAATTGATTTCTCAATAGGGAGAGAATGAAAGTTAGTTGGTTCCTCGAATTACAATACGATTCTTCTCGTCTTATTTCAGTGCGGTCTTTGAGCAATACTTGTAGATCCACAGAATTGGCTCTGTGATTAACTTTTGTATCAGTATAGTTTCCCATGTAACAGCTCTGATTTTCCTTGCATTTTGCATCTTGTATGGGGTATCATTATATATTCCATTTCTATGCGAGGGAGCTGACAGTCGAATCGATTAGACGGTTTCTGAGGATAAGATATTTGTAAGAACCTCCTAAGAACTGAGTTGTGAACGCCCGAAAGACCTCCTTATTTCTAATCAGTTCCCTCGTGTTTCCTTGTTTCCCTCTCAGGTTTTCTTCAATTATGACTTCACTAAGACTTTAGATTCGAGAACCACTTCTATAGCTTTGCTCTTATAACTGGTGAGTAGCCCAGGGGG
>NZ_DJGL01000005.1:0-16183 GCF_002432735.1 Mesotoga sp. UBA5847
GTTAAAGAAGGTTATAAAGATTCATACAGGAATTTGAACGCATTCTTGGCTGAATACAACGAAGGTTTGGGAAGAAGGTAAAGAAAGATGTTTCTGCGGAATGGCATTCATGGATCCTTCTCAACTAATCTGACAACCTTTGGCTGATCATCCAAGTGAATTATTGAGGCAGTTACCGATAGAGAAATAAGCACTGGAATGAGAATGCTCAGCCGATTGTTTTTGATTATTTATCCTTAATCAAACATGGTTCTTTTCTCTGTCTTCATCCTTTCCCTCTGTTAGAATTGTCATGCAATAAGGTTGAATTGTTCTCAAGCAGTGAAATAAGAACTATCAGAGGATACCAACAGTGAAAAACTCTTTCATTTTTTTGCGGCAATAAATAAATTAGGAAAAGACAAGTTAAGAGTGATATTCCTTAACAACCGCCTCTAAATGCTCCTGTTGAGATTTATTCTAATCTGTATTAGGTAGTAAGCTAGAGTAGAAAGGGGGATTTCGCCTTGGTGGGAAAGAAGCTGGATTCAGAAAACATTGGAAGATCTAATAGAAAGCTGATTCTTCATTTGTTGAGGAAGAGTCCTGTCACAACTAGACGAGACCTTGCAATTGCATCGGGTCTGAACCCCAGTACCATAACAAAAATAATAAAGGACTTTTTGTCTGTTGGGCTCTGTGAAGAAGTAAGAGCGGAGGAGACCGGTCGTATTGGAAGAAAGGCCATCGTTCTTCGCCTCAACAGAAAGGCCTTCATGTCTATTGTAATAGATATTGGCGTCGAAGAGACTACAGTAGGTAAAGGATTCTTCGATGGGTCTGTTTCGGTCATGAGCAAATTCAGAACACCTCCCGATTTCTCTGAGTTCATGAAAATTCTTGCCGAGAAGGTTTCGGTAATTTCCAAAAATATCCCTAAGTATAGATTTCTCGGTTACTCCGTATCAGTCCCTGGAATTGTCGATGTTGAGAACTCAAGAATAGTATACGTTCCTCATCTGAACTGGAAAGATCTTGTGCTCAAAGAAAGGCTATCCAGACGCTACCCTGTATTTCTTGACAATGAAGCAAATCTCTCTTTGATTGCCGAGAAGTGGAATAACCCCGCTCTTGCAAATGCAGGAGATATCGTTTTTGTATATGTGTCAGAGGGAATCGGGTGCGGGATAATGTTCGACGGGCAGATTTATAGAGGCCGGGACTACTCTGCAGGCGAATTGGGGCACATGACGGTTCAGACAGATGGGAAGCAATGTTATTGTGGAAACTTTGGTTGCTGGGAGACTATAGCTTCTACCGAAGCAATAGTTGGTCGGGCAGAAGAGATGGGATTTGCTCTGAGAGGAAGTAGTAACAACGAGAAGTATCTAGGTGTGTTGAGTTCGTCAGATCCAGAATATAAGTACCTTCTTGAGGAGGTTGAAAGAAGCCTGGGTGTAGGGATAATCAACATAGTTAATTCACTCGATCCCGAAGTTGTCGTTTTGGGCGGCGTCGCGTCAATGCTTCCCGAAAGATCTTTGCGCAACCTTGTTGATCTGGTCAATTCAAGGGTTCTATACGCCACCGGACAGAACATAAGAGTCATAAGAAGCGTACTTCACGAAAAGGGAAGAGCAAGTTCCAAGATGATTGGGGCGGCTCTTCACATAATTGATAAGAAGACCATCGATTTTGTTTAAAGGAGTACGACTATGAGCATTTTCTTAGGAATAGACATAGGAACAAACTCTGTGAAGGGAATAGCGGTCGACGAAAATGGGAGGATTATCGCTTCTTCCACGGAGGAGATCTCAATGGAGACGCCGAGGCCGGGCTGGGCTCAACAAAACCCCGAGATCTGGTGGAATGCAGCCGAAGTCGTCTTAAAGGATTTAGTTCAAAGAAACAGAGTTATTCCCGATGCGATATCAATCAGCGGACAGATGCATTCATTTGTCGCATTAGATGAAGATGGAGACGTTGTGTATCCGGCGATTCTCTGGTGTGATCAGAGAACTGAAAGACAGTGTGAAACAATTACCGAGTTGTATGGCGGGGAGAAAAAGATCGTTGAGAGATTTGGAAATCCTGTGTTGACAGGGTTCACGCTTCCCAAGATCCTCTGGCTTGCAGAAAACGAGCCCGATAAGTTCAGGAAGATACGTAAGTGGATGTTGCCAAAGGACTACATAGTCTTCAAACTCACGGAAAGATCTGTGACTGATTTCTCAGATGCTTCCGGTACTTCTATGCTCGATCTTGAAGGCGGCTTCGACAGAAGTATTATGGAGATCGTAGGTATTGAGGAGTCAGCAAGTCCGGAGCTGATCGAATCGGGCAAGATAGCGGGAACGGTAACGAGCGCTTCGCTTCCTGAGCTGAGAAACGTTCCCGTTGTAGTAGGTGGTGCCGACAACGCGGCATCGGCTTACGGATGCGGTGTCGAGAATCCGGGTGACGCAATGGTCAGTATCGGTACCTCTGGAACTGTTGTTGCACTGACTAGGAAGGGAAGACCCGACCCCAAAGGTGCGGTTCATCTCTTCCGGCATGTTACCGGCAATGACTTCTATCATATGGCCGTGATCTTGTCCGCGACAAACTCCTTAAACTGGTTCAAAGAGAGGTTTGGTGCGGGCCTCTCTTTCGATGCTTTGGAGAATCTAGTAAAAAATGCGCCAGCGGGTTCGAACGGAGTTGTGTTTCTTCCATACCTGAACGGCGATCGGACTCCTCATCGTGATCCGAATGCAAGAGGTACCATATTCGGCTTGTCATCCTTCCACAGCAAGGGGGATATTTTCAGAAGCATCTACGAGGGTGTGGTTTATGCCTTGAGAGAAGGGGCTGAGCTGATTGAGGGCCTAGGATCAGACATGAATGATGTGAGAATCGTCGGGGGAGGTTCGAGAAGCGATACTTGGTGCCAGATAGTGGCAGATAACCTTGGGAAGACGATTTGGCTTCCCGAAGTCGATGAAGGTCCCGCGTACGGTTCTGCTCGCCTTGCTTCTAAGGCATTGGGTCTGGATTCTTCATCGTGGATAAAGATGAAGAGAGAATACAGACCAAACGAAAACGCGAAGAGTGTATACGACAGGGTATTCAGGATATACAAGGATCTATATATTAGCATGAAAGAACGTTTCGGAGAGATTAGCCGCTTGCAGCAGGAAATTGTCAACTGAAAGGAGGGACTGCAATGAGCATTTTCGACAAGATAGAGAGAATTCAGTACAAAGGGCCGGATAATCGCGACCCGCTTGCGTTCAGTTTCTACAACCCTGAAGAGACAATCATGGGGACCACTATGAGAGAGTATCTGAGATTTGCTGTGGCTTTCTGGCATACCTTCAAGGGTGATGGACTAGACATGTTCGGTCAGCCGACAGCGAGAAGAAGCTGGGACAGCGTTAAGGATCCTATGACTCTGGCAAAGCTTAAGGTCGATGCAGCGTTTGAGTTCTGCGAAAAGCTAAGCATTGACTACTTCTGTTTTCATGATCGAGATATTGCCCCTGAGGGAAATACTCTGCGGCAGACAAACAACAATCTCGATGAGATAGTGAGACATATTTCCGATCATCTAAAAACAAGCAACGTCGGAATACTTTGGGGAACGGCAAACTTGTTTGCGCACCCGAGATTCATGCATGGGGCTGCCACATCTTGCGATGCGGATGTCTATGCCTATGCTGCTGCTCAGGTGAAGAAAGCGATTGAAGTTACAAAAGAGCTGGGCGGTAAAAACTACGTATTCTGGGGAGGAAGAGAAGGGTATGAAACTCTTCTTAACACCAATATGAGTCTAGAGATAGAAAATCTTGCCAGATTCTTCCACATGGCTGTAGATTATGCGAAGGAAATTGGGTTCGAAGGCCAATTCCTGATAGAACCGAAACCCATGGAACCTACGAAGCACCAGTACGATTTCGATGTGGCAAATGCATTGTCTTTCCTGAGAAAGTACGGTCTTGAAGAGCACTTCAAGTTCAATGTTGAGGCCAATCACGCAACCCTTGCCGGACATGACTTTCAGCATGAACTGAGATTTGCCAGGATCAATGGTCTTCTTGGAAGTGTTGATGCAAACCAGGGAGACTTGCTTCTAGGATGGGATACGGACCAGTTTCCGACAGATGTCTACTCCACAACACTAGGAATGTACGAGATAATCAAGAACGGGGGTCTCAATCCCGGTGGTTTGAACTTCGATGCTAAAGTGAGAAGGGGTTCTTATGAAGAGAAAGATCTCTTTTCAAGCCATATAGCTGGTATGGATACATTCGCTCTGGGACTGAAGGCCGCCGCCAAACTCTTGCAGGAGGGCACGCTGGAAGACCTCTTGAAAGAAAGATACAGAAGCTTCGATTCAGGAATAGGAAAGGAGATTGAAGAAGGTAGAGCCAGCTTCAAGTCGCTTGAAGAATACATCATAGATAAAGAGAGTCCCCTTCCGGAGCCTTCTAGACAGGAGTATCTCGAAAGATTAGTCAACTGGTCGATCGTTTCTGCAGGTAGATAATTGGAGAACTCCTTAGCAATCTTGGAGAGCAGCTGCTTGAGGCTGCTCTCCTTTCGGAATGTAGAGGAACCCGCTGAGTTTCTAGAGATGTCAGTGCGCGTTGCTCCAGATCCGAATTTCAGTTCTATAAAAGGTTCACGCGTGAGAATGATTCGCGGGCGTTGACGTGAATCAGCCGGCGCAAGCAAGCATACACAAAGTACTTTTAAATGCCCACAGATTCTGTCAAAGAGGAAAACCGCAACAGCCACATCTTTTGTGTTTCGATTAGTTCAGCTCTTCTTAGGTTGAAACTCATATCTTCGTCTTTCCGTAATCTCGGCAGATGCGGATCTTCCAACCATTCCAGATCGACGTTGATACAGGCAGTTTAGCAAGCGAAATGCCAACAAAGCTCTCACGAGAAAGTACAGAACAAGCGCCTTGCTTAGGAAGTATAACTGCCTCTTTGTGATAGTTTTGTCATCACACACTCGCGATAACTCCATGCAGAATTTACTTGTGAAGGATTGATTTGCGCTGCTAGAGGTGAGAAGATTTCTCCAGCGTGTCTGGAGGAGGAACGTCATTGATAATCGATCTGTCGTTCAAAGACTTATATGGAAAGGCACTCGAAGTACAGGAGCTGTTTGATTCAGTTGAAGAGCTAACAAATCAAATCCGGATCGAAACCGGCTTAAGATGCCCCCCCTCCTGCAGAGAATGCTGTAGAACTCGCGACGATGCTATTCAGGTAACAATCACCGAATTTCTTCCGCTTTCTTTGAAACTCTGGAATGAGGGTAGAGCCGAGCTGTTTCTTTCGACATTGGAGACCGTTTTGGACGACGATAGTTGTATTCTTTTTGAGAGCTCACCAGAATTGAGCAAGGAAGGCGGATGCACAGAATACAGATACAGGCCACTGCTATGCAGGATGTTTGGTTTTTCAGGTGTAATGGACAAGTTCGGTAAGGTAGTTCCGGCGATATGCAGGCTTTTGAAGACAAACTGTCCAGAATGTGTCAGCAAGCTACTTGAAAGGATTTCTGAAGGGTCGCGAATTCCAGTATTTTCCGAGTTCTCCAGTCGTATTCAGGGAGTTGATCCTTATATGGGAACAAGGACTTATTCAATTAACGTGGCTCTGAGAAGAGCGCTTGAGTATGTGGGCATGAGAGTTGACTACACGACAAAAGGTTTCGACAGAACGGCGTAAGTTCGTATTAGGGTCCCGATTTGAGTATCATAAACCAAGCTCTGGTAGTAGAATTCTTCTAAGAAGTCTTTGCGTTTGAGACTCAAAGAAAGAGGAGGCGCACGTATGAAAAGACTGTTCATTATTTTTGTGATGATTCTTGTTGCTGCTACCCTTTCTGCACAGCTCGGATTGAGGACTCTTACTCCCGAGCCTACAGAAACCATCGAAGCTACTGATTTGGAGGCGGTTCCTCCCGCTCCGGAAGGGTTGCCTGCTCTTACTCTAAGAACTGTAGATTCACTACTGGTAACCTTCAGAGAAGGGTGGAAAGGCCCGGATGATCCTGCGTGGAAGACCGAGACAATTGGCACTTCGAAAATAATGATACCCGATAGTTACTCGATCTTCCAGGAGAAGATGGGTTTGAACTACGACGCTCAAATCTTCGATGAAGACAACGCTTTGTTCGGTAGGCTCTTCTTCTATCAGCTTGAGTCTTATGAGCGTGAAGAGTTGGTTGAGGCGGTGGTCGCTTCTCTTTATGGCGAGAGCGCTTCGACTGACAGGGCATATGAAGAGACAGTAGAACTTGAGAGCGGGCTCGTTGCTTATCTTGCATCATTAAAGGTGAGACCGGAAGCAGAGTATCCATTCATTGCCGTGTACTATCCATCTGAGGAACTGGATGTGACGGAACCGGGACCGGTAACGATGTTCGTTTTCGAGCTCGCGAATTACCAAGGTTCAGAACTCGAAATGGCGAAGGAAATCATTTCCAAAATCGTCGGAAGCTTTATCGATGTGGAAGAAGAATTGGAAGAAGAAGTAGTTGTTCCTGAATTGGAAAAGAGTGAACATACAGATCTTTTCGTCAAGATGATCGACTCACTTCTCAAAGAAGATGATATTGATATCAATATTGATGACTGGCTAGAGGTTGAAGGCGACTATTTCGGATTCTTGATGCCGCCAGAATTCTCAGTGCAGTTTTACCTTTCCGACTATTTTGAGGTAGCCGATTTAGGATTGCGTGGAACTATTGTCGGCAAGCTTTTTGTCGGTGAGACAGACGAACCTACAAGTACTGAAGGCGTACTTAATGAGCTCGTTTATGAGTATCTTGGTGGATTTGGTAATTTCGAGGTAGTTGATAGCTATTCTGGAAATATCGGTCGGGAGTCAACAGTAAACGTTTTCGCTCTGGACTTCTCTGGACAACTCTGCTGGATAGCACTGTTCTCCGAATCTGTTGATGCCGAAGTGTTCGGTCCAGGAGAGTACTTTGCTTTGGTTGGACTCGCCGATTCGCAGGATGCAGAAAACTGGGCTAAATGGTACACCGGAATTCTCGCAACGCTAGACTTCTAGTTCGTTTGCAAATGACGATTCGACAGGCGCCCCTTCTCAGGTGCGCCTGTCTTTTTGGTTTACTTTCAAGGGAAGTTAGTCAGTTACTGGTCAGTTCTCTCGGCAGTTTCTTTCTCTTCGGTGTCGAAAAGCCACTGTAGGAATTGTAAAAAACCGCTTCCGGCAGACTTTATAGCGCTCTTAAGAGCATCCGCAGCTGTACTTGCTTCTTTTCCGTAAACTGTAATTCCAGAAGAGTTCTTAGTGTGATCCTCAAAGGATGCTAGGTTCTCTTTCAGATAGTTAGTGAGAGACCTCTCTTCCTGAAGCTCTCTCCTAAGCTGTTCGTTCTCCTCTTGAAGGGTGTGAACTCTTTCTCGAAGTTCGGATACTTCTTCGGAGAGAGAACTTTTGGAGTCCGCTTTTCCTGTAGCCCTGTGCGCGGCTTCAACAACTGTCAGACCTTGCGAAGTGAAACTGGGCATCTTCTTGACGACTTCAACCACTTCCTCATTGACTTCATCAATCAGTCCTTCTTCAATGAGGACCTTAACGTAGTTCCTCACCGTTTCGTATTTTATTCCACTTGCTTCAGAGAGTTCTTTGAAATTCACCTTAGGTCCCCCCAACAGAAGCGTCTTTGTTTTCATACTCAGTATATCAGAATTGGGAAGATAGAGCGGAGTGTTATTGAGTTTGAGCGTTTGACGATATCCTTTTGCCAGTAATTTGATATGATTAGCATAGGTCAAAGAGCAAAGCGAGGAGAGAAGCATGAAAAAAGCATTACTGATTTTCATTTCAACCTTTGTCGTACTTACTGCACTATCAGCAGTCTTCATGGAAGAGGAATTGACTGCAGAACAATTCGGTTTCGTTGGAGATCTGAAGAGTGTCAGAGTCGAAATCGCCAGGTTAGGTGCCCAGTTACTGGTTTCGGAACCCGAGACGCTTTCTTTTAGCGAGTCGGGTTTGCTGATCGCCAGTGAAAGAAGTAGTATGAAGATCATCTACGTTTATGACGAGTTTGACAGGCTCGTCAGGAAGGAATTCTTAGACGATGAAGGTGAGGTCTTCCAGACGGTTGAAGTCATCTATGACGATGAATTCTATGAAGCCATTGCCTTTGACGGCACTGGGAATGAACTTGAGAGAACTTGTTACTGGTTGGATTTGGTCGAAAGAACGCTTTCCTTTTCCATATCAACGGAAACAGGGTCTTCAACCAACACTCTCTACTTCGACGACAGCGGAAGAAAGACAAAGAGTTATTCCATTGTTAGAGAGAACGTTGAAGACCTTGGTACGGATGTCAATATAGTCGTTGAGAGTAGATTCACTTATGATCTGAACGGATTCCTCAAGAGCGAGACTACCATAGTAAGAATCAGAAAAGAAGGCATGGAACACGCCACTGAATACCGAACGAGGGTTGACATACTTCTGAGAGACGAAAACGGCAACCCCACCCGTGAGCTTAGAAGAACGGAATTTCAAGATGGCTCCAATCCTCCTGAGGAGTTCATTTACTCAAGAGAGTTCATATACTATTGATTCGGATGATGTGTAACATATGTTACCGATACAGCCCTCACAGCGGATGTAAGATAGTTATGATAGCGAAGGAGGGATTCACTTGTTCTGTTTTCAGTGTTCAGAAACGATGAAGGGAACAGGGTGCACCGTCAAAGGTGTTTGTGGAAAAGAGCCGGAAGTGGCAAATCTTCAAGATCTTCTCATCTGGATTCTAAAAGGAACTTCGTTTTGGGGAGTGAAAGCGAGAGAAGTCGGGATAAACGATTCCGACACAGGCCTCCACATCGCTGAAGGACTGTTCACAACAATAACAAATGTCGACTTCGATCCTGTGAGTCTTGGTAAGAAGATCGATAAGGCTCTGGCCGCAAGAGACAGGATCGAAGTGATGTTCAGAGAATCATTCAAGAGAGTACATGATAAGGAGTTTGACGGAGAAGTTCCAGAAGCCTGCACCTGGAGAGTCTCCGGTGGGCTTGATGTTTACGAAATGAAAGGTGCCGAAGTTGGCGTTATGGATACAAGAGATGAAGACATCCGCTCACTCAGGGAGCTTCTTACTTACGGACTTAAGGGAATCGCCGCTTACACTGATCACGCGTACATTTTGAAACACTCGGAAAGTTCGATCCTTGATTTTCTTCAGGAAGGAATGGCGGCCTGTCTCGACGATTCGCTAAGTGCCGACGACTATGTGTCCCTTGTTTTAAGAGCAGGAGAGTATGCGGTGAAGGCTATGGCCTTGCTGGATGAAGCGAATACGACAAGCTACGGGAATCCCGAAATAACTTCCGTATATACGGGAACACTTGAGGGACCTGGAATTCTGGTGAGCGGACATGATCTCCTGGATCTCGAAGAACTCCTGAAGCAGACCGAAGGAAAGGGAATAAACGTCTACACTCATGGCGAAATGCTCCCTGCAAATGCCTATCCGAACCTTAAGAAGTTCAATCACCTAAAGGGGAATTTCGGTACATCCTGGTACAATCAGCAGAAGGAATTTGAAGAGTTTGGAGGTCCTATTCTAATGACCACGAACTGCATTCAGAAACCGAGGGACTCTTACAAGGAGAGAATATTCACAACGGGCCTTGTCGGTTGGCCGGGCGTTGCACATATCCCTAACAGGATGGATGGTAAGCAGAAGGACTTTTCGCGGATCATAGAAGAGGCTCTCAAAATCGGTGATATAGGTGCCAGACCAGGTAAGACTATTGTTGTGGGTCTTGCTCATGATCAGCTTTCCAAAGTGTCGGATAAGATAATCGACGCGGTCAAGTCGGGGGCGATAACGAAATTCGTGGTAATGGGTGGCTGTGACGGTCACTCGAAAGAACGCGAGTATTATACTGAACTCGCCGAGAAACTGCCTGACAATATGGTTATCCTGACTGCAGGTTGTGCAAAGTACAGATATAATATGCTTGATCTTGGCGATATCGGTGGTATACCGAGAGTTGTAGATGCGGGCCAGTGTAATGACTCGTACTCACTAGTGGTGACGGCTCTCAAGCTCAAAGATGCCTTTGGACTTGATGACATAAACGATCTGCCGATAGAGTACGATATCGCTTGGTATGAGCAGAAGGCGGTTGCCGTTCTTCTCGCACTTCTCTACATGGGAGTGAAGGGAATACGTCTTGGACCGATTCTTCCCGCATTCGTATCACCTAACGTTCTCAAGGTTCTTGTGGATAACTTTGATATAAAACCAATTACGACGGCGGAAGAGGATCTCAAAGCTATTGTTGGTTAGTCTGTGGCAAGATAAAGAAGAACCATCAATAACAAGTCTTGAGTAAGATTAGGCTCAATATCTCCCAAGCCGGGCACCGCTAAGTGCCCGGCTTTGTCGGACCCAACGAAGTGTGGGACGGAACCGATCACCTTGGTAACTTGGGTCTCCCCCTCCCGAGCCACTCTCGTCCTATGGAAACATGATGTCAATTAAGGGAGTATGTTTATTATTCCCAGAACAAGCGCTGCAAGCGACGAGATAACAGCTACCGTCAACCAGATATTATTCGTCCTTTTCAGTGATGCGATCTCGCGCGCTGTTTCTTCTCCAACTCGCTTAACTGCCTCTTCAGTTATTTCAGTGATCTCATCCCTGGTAACAATTACCGCCGTCAGTTCCGATGACAGACTCCTGAGTTCCTGCGCGGTTGCGGCTAGCTCTTCCTTCGTTTTGGATAGATCATTCTGGAGCCGTTGAATTGCCTTCAGATTACTATCTATTGCAGCAACCGAGCCATCAAAATTCCCCTTCATACTGTCGAGATCTACGGATACAACTCCCAGAGATTCTTCGAGAAGTTCTATCGAACGATCAAGGTCAACCAAAAGGGTTCTTACGTCCGAGAGCTCAGAGTTTAGTTCTCCAATACTCCCGGTCAACTCATCGTATGCTTCTCCAAAAACCTCTACAGATACTCCTGCAGGCGGAATCGATTCTCCGAGACTTATCAAATCTGAGTTGAATCTCACGAATCCCCTAGACAAACTGTCGACTATTCCGCGGAGTTCAAGTATCTCGGTTTCGAGTTCAGCGAAGTTTATTGCTCCGGTTCCAAATACACCGATTTCGAGATCTTCAATCTTTTCCTCAAGAACCTCCAAAGTACCTTCGATTGAAGAACGATGTTCCTCGAGAGTATCAATTCTATTAGAGAGAGTTTTGGCAGTTGATTCTGAAGCGGTTAGTCTAGCTCTTATCTCTTCTAGAGCAGCTAGCGACAGTTCAGTAGCCGATACTCTCTCTTCGATATACAAGAGAGTCTCAGATAATGAACTAACTCTTTCCATCTGAGCTAGAGAAATCTCTGAAACGTGTTTTGACAATCCATCGAGTTCCAAAGCCACTTCATTCAGAAGCTCACTATTATTCAGGATGGCTTCGGTGTTGGACTCAAACATTGTTTCAACAACCTCAAATCGATTATCCAGAATATCCAACTCCATTACTAATCTTTCGTGGATTGATTCTATTTCGCCCGAGTGTTTTTCAACAGAGTTTTCCAGTTCTTCAAATCCATATTTCATTGCTGACAAGACTTCGGAGATCTCATCAATTTTCTCGTTTATGGATAGAATAACTGCAGAGTCGGTCTGTTCTGCTGCAGAGGCTCTCACATCCTCAATCGAGTCCTGAAGGCTATTCACTCTGTCGTTAAGATGGCTTTGTGATGCTGCAAGCGTTTCTATTCTAGAAATCTCGTCACTCCATTCTACAAGTGATAAATAGAGTCGTTCGAGCGAATCACTGAGTTCTTCGAACTCAATTCTAAGCACAGGATTATCGACAACCGCATCTTCGAGAGAAACAAGCCTGTTTTCTATCGATACTGCGAATTCTTCAATGTCGAAAGCTCCCCTGTCAACCGCTGCTTTGTATTCTGCCAGCGCGACTTGAGTATCCAGAAATAATGTGTTTAGCCTCCTGAACTGTAGGTTCAGTCCTTCGACGTTGTCCTGAAGGAAGTTGAGTCTGTCGTTAAGATCGGCCATGCCTTCAACTATTGAATCGTAATCAAATGTCTCCTGGACGTCAACTTCCGGCGTCGTTTCATCAAGGGTTACGGGTGCCATCTCGACTATCTTTCCAGGTTCTGTGGTCTTCACTCTCCACGGGAGAAGAATCTGTTGTATTCTTATGTCCATAAGGTAGTCCTGAACTTCTGATTTTGAAGTCAATACCAGAACTCCACCAGATGGAAGGGAAAAGGGTAACTGCAAGGGCACGGAGAGATCTTCAACTTTGTAGATTTGATAAGGGACTCTCTCTTCGCTTTCGCTGTCAATTATCGCAACGTTGTTCACTTCTAAGTCCATCACTCTCGTAGATCTGATGATTAGTATGCCCAGCAGATTCTGATCGCCGATAACCTTTGATTCGGAGTCGGTAGCAGCATAAGCAGGAACGAATCTCGCATCAAAGCCGGCTCCAGAGAATGAAACGAAGTCATCACTCCTTGACAAGAGACTGTTGAACAACTCATCATATTCTTGGGCCAGGGTAACTACCGAGATCAAGACAATTAGAAAGATAAGAACTTTTTTCATAAGCATACCTCCTGCCAGACGGCCGCTTGGCCAGCGAATTCCTTCAAACAGACTGTACTTCCATTTGCTTCGGGACCCAATGTGTTTCACTTCCCTATAATGTTAAGTATAACAACGTGAGCCATATAATTCAGCACTCTACTAATCGAAACTTCCAAACACAGTCTATCGGAGACAAACACCCTAAGAAACAGCTAATTTTCGAGCATATTTCGGTTTGAAGTACTGATATTTTTTCACACGTCACCACTGTCTGCATTTTACCATTGCCACCAAATGATTAACCAAGCCTCTTTCACCTGTGATATACTGTCAGTGAGATTTTCAGCGGAGTGTGTCGCTCTTGAATAAACAACCAGCAGAATTTGCACTAAGCGGCGAACGTATCGTCTGGATTGATGTTGCCAGGGGTTTTCTTATGGCACTGGTGATTATGTATCACACTCTCCCCCCTCAGTTAGTTGCTAATCTAATAAACCCGGCGGCCTGCACCTTCTTCTTTCTTTCCGGTCTTTTCTCAAAGGAACTGCCAATTAGGAAGGGCGTAAAGAAGAGGCTTAAGCAGCTAATGGTGCCTTACTACACAATGGCCGGGTTCAACATACTAATCTGGCTGATCGTCAAACTGCTGGTGACGCGAGAAGAACTAAATTTCTCCATTGGCTCAGTTTTGGTGAATGTTCTGACCGTTCGTACTGCCGTGGGGATAATTCCACTGAACATCATTCCATTATGGTTTGTTCCTGCCGTTTTCGTCACGGAGATCTACTATTCAGTTCTGAAGAAGCTGAATATTCTACCGATTGGAATTGTTCTGGGTTTCGTGTCGATGTTCTTCTTCTACGGGGCTCTGCCCTTCAAAATTGATGTTGCGCTTGCCGTGCTTCCATATTTTGCCGTTGGTAAAGTGGTGAAGTCATTGGGACTTTCTTCAAAAAGAATCCCTCTTCTCCTTACGGTAACTGCATGTGCATTATTCGTTTCAACAGCTGCTTTTTCTAACGAAGTCTATCTGATGGAAGACTACTTCGGCTCGTCACCTCTTCTATACGTAATTGCTGCACTGGTTGGGATAATAGCTGTATGCGGTCTAGCTCAGATTCTTGAGAAGGTCAAGCTTGCGAGGTCTATCCTCTCTCTCTTTGGCAAACATACTCTTTTCATACTAGGTTATCACATAGCCGCAGGTTTTCTCGTCTATCCCATATTCGATGTGTTCGGGAATCCGATTGAGATCATGCAAAAGTTTTGGTATATATACTGGTTTATGAACATGGCTCTGATCTATCTGATGATCAGATTAATCCCCAAACCGGCTATGATGATTATGTCAGGCACCTTCCTGGTGAAACGCAGGAGTCTTTTCACAGAATTAGTTTAGTGAGAATGATGAGATGAATTGCCTCAGAGTATGCGAAGAGTCAGTTTCGACTTGCAGCTTTCGAGACTTATTTGATAACACATAGAGGGCCGCTGTGCACATCAGATTCCGTTGTAGAAGACGGGAAAGTTCATGTTCCTTTAAGGGCTATTTCCTTTAGTTTGTTCAGTCTGAATGATAACAGATGATCGCTGGGAATGCTTTATAAATAAAAGAGATTCTCCACCAAACGGAATCCACTCGTAGCGAATACATTTCGGTGACTGTTGTTCTGTTATTCCTAGCCAATAACTAGACTATTGGAGGTCGAGCTTTCAGAGAATCTGAGAGTGCTTTCGAAGAGAGTCCTGTTTAGAAAAGGTGATTCTAGCTCTTATACTATTTGTTGATCCAACCGTAAAACTTTACTCTGCATATCGCCCTCTGTCCGGTGACTATCAAAAAATGGTATCATCCTATTTGAAGGCGTGTTTCGGGAGGGATTCCTATGACTGCGTTACTGATCATTATTGCTGTTTTGTTAGGCTATGTTGCTTATAGGCTTATCCTGAGAGAGGGGGGTATATTCCTTGGACCTTATGAGTTTAAGTTCAGGAAAGACCCTGGTCCCGACGAGTTTCTACAACGTTTGAAAGAGCTTCAGCAGGGGAAACAGGATTTCGAGAGTAGGTTGGTATTGAGTGCAGCCACCAGTAAGTTTCCTAATAACATAGAGTTTTTCAGGCTTGCAATGGACAAAGTCTTCACAGATCTCAAGACGGCCCAGACAGAGAAAGAAGTAGAGGAAATATTCACGCGTGGGGAAAGCATCATAAAGGAATTTGGAGCGGCTTCCGGCACAGACTCCATATCGCTTCTAACTGAGTATTCGAAGCGACTGGTACAGGCACAGGAAGAGTTTTACTCTTTAAGAAAGGAAAGAGATCTTGAGATCGAGAGAAGACAGCGGGAGAGAAATGAAGAGATTTTGAAAGAGCTCGAGAACATTCTGGAAGGTATCAGAGCGTCAAATGATGAGATGGCCATAAGGGATGCTATGAACAATGCCGCAAGACTTGAAACGGGTATGGACCTCTCGCTGGTCGATGAAAGCCAGAATGAAAGATACAGAGATGTGAAAAACGGCTTTTACAAAATGGCTGAAGAAAAGGTTGAGTCTCTGAGAAGTGCAAGGTACTCCAGATACAACAGAAAAGCGATAGAGAGGTTGAAGAAGCTCCTTGATGAGTTCACTGAGAATGAGAAGGAACTTTCCAAAAGCGGGAGTTCACTCCCCGTAACCTTGAAAGAATACATTGGAACACTGAACACCTCTTATTTCGATGGTCCAACTATGCAGTACTTCAATTACGTCTACGGTTATATTTTCTCGTTGATAGATGAAGATCTGAAGTTTGAAGTAACTAGAATCATGGCCGAGACGGAAAAGGATACTCTTGATATATGAGCGGTGAGAAGAGGATTCGGCTCAAGAGTACTGGAATCCAGCCTCGCTTCGATTTCCAGATGGAAAGGAAAGGTCAGATCCCCGAAAAAGACGATCTTAAAGGCGCGCTCGAGATTTTCGACAGCTCTCTTCCTCTTAAGAGAGCAAACGAATATTCAGTTGAGAGCTTGGTCTCGCTGTCAAGTATAAGAAAGATATATGAAAACCTGGAAAAGAAGCTCGAGATGCAGAAGAGAAGTTTGGAGCCTCACAGTGTAGTTATGAAAGAGGAAGAAGTGACTCTCGTTGAGATAATTCTTAAAGAGACTCCGCTGAAGCAATGGTACACGACCGGAAAGACACTTGGAAGTCTGGCTTCGATTGGCGCAAAAGTCGCTCTTCAACTCCTAAAAAACAAGAAGGACGAAAGGATTTTCAATAGGCTCCGCCTGCTTGAAATAGAGGTGATTCATCGAAAACTGGAAGAGAACACCTAACCTTCATTAACTTCTATAAAGCCTTCAAGAGCTCTACCAATCTTAAGACGGCAGCCTCCTTGTTGAGAGAGAAATACATCATTTGATTCATCTTCTCCACGCTGACCATACCTGCTTCACGTAAGAAGTCGATGTGCTCTCCAATCTCGAAATCAGAAAGATCTAACGCTCTTGCGAGCTCATGTCCGGAAGATTGGCCCATCGATAGATGCCTAATTATGGCGAGTCTTTTCTCATGAGCAAG
>NZ_DJGL01000005.1:16209-43738 GCF_002432735.1 Mesotoga sp. UBA5847
CGTTTGAGACCAGGAATTCGGAGAAGTAGCTGGGACAAATCACAGTTCTTTCGAGCACTTCGTAACTCGTATAGTCGATGTTCTTTATGAGTGTCTTCAGAAACTTTATGCCGGAAGCTTCAATCTCTTTCTTCAGATCAGTTGCTACTTTTAGAAGCGTCCTTTCGAGCTTTGGTTCTATCACAGAAAATGAGTTTTCGTAAAACCACTCAAACAAGTAAATGAAGTCCTCTTTGGCCTTCTCCGGACCAGAAAGCATCTCGAAGAGAACGGCTTTTCTTTCCGGAGAGAATGACATGTCTTTCGAGACAAAGAGAAGCATTTCATTGTCGTTTTCAATTATTCCTTCGAAGGTGTTAATATCTACCGCGCCTTTTCTCGGACCGTAACCGGAATAAATGAAATGAGCAAAACCCTTTCGGGCATTTCTCTTAAGTGTTCAATTAGCTGTCTTGCATTTTTGAGGCTGCTGTGCGTAACATCCGGAAGAAAGCACATTCCAAAAAAAGTCTCCCAAGCAAAGAACTCCTTTAGCTTCTCAAGTATGTCCGGAGTGAGAATACTCTTTGTTTCGGAAACCCAGTTTTGAATATCCCTATTTGGTTCAAACTTGCCCTTATAGAGTGAAGACTCAAACAACTCATGAAATCTCTCGTTGTTATTCAATCTGAACAAACCATGGAGAAGATCGCAGGCTGTGCTGGAGCAAACTTCCACTTTGTTGTCAATCCATTTCAAAACTTACCACCCCCCAAGACTCACATTAACGCGAATAGTCTATCACTATAAAGCGAAGAACAACATAAATCTCATTGATAAATGGATGTCTCTTTCTGTCCAAGCACTTGCAACACGATTCTATCAGAATGAACTACAGTATGAGCAGACTGACCGCCATGACCGCCATTCCGGCTATTAATCCCGATATGGAGAGATGGTGTTCTCCATACTTCTCTGCCGAAGGAAGGAGTTCATCTAGAGATATGTAAACCATTATCCCTGCAACTCCGGCAAAGACAATCCCGAATGCAATGTCGGTGAAAAGGATATTTATCAGCGCAAATCCGATCAAAGCGCCAGCCGGTTCTGCCAGACCCGAAAGAAATGAATACATGAAAGCCTTCTTCCTGCTTCCCGTTGCGTGATATATCGGAACAGCCACAGCGATCCCTTCAGGGACATTGTGGATTGCTATCGCAACCGCAATAGGTACCCCAAGCGACGGATCCTTCATGGCAGCAAGGAATGTTGCGAGCCCTTCAGGAAAGTTGTGGACAGCAATGGCAAACGCAGTGAAAAGCCCCATTCTCAAGAGAGTTTTGTTTTTGGCTTGCATTTCATCTACGTCTCTCATTTCGTGAGGATTCTCTGCGGAAGGTACAAGGAAGTCGATCAGGGCAATAATGCCTATACCTCCGAAGAAAGCGATTACATTAATCCAGTCGCTTATGCCACTTCCCACAGACTTCTGGAGAGATTCACCGCTCTTTACAAAGATCTCGACGAAGGATACGTATATCATTATACCGGCGGAGAAGCCAAGCGAAACTGAAAGAAACTTTGTGTTGGTTTTTTTTGCGAAAATCGCAAGAATACTGCCGATCCCGGTGGAAAGCCCCGCAAAAACAGTCAAAAAAAACGCTGGCCAGAAATTGTCAAGTTGCATCGTAATCCTCCATATAGTCCGCTAGAAAGATTATACATTTCTTCATTGGTTTGGCAGTCATTCTGCATAGATTTTTGATTAGCGTAAAGGTCTAAAGAAGACGCGCTCTGGGCGCGTCTTTTCAAGATCACTTAACTGACTTCATGCCTTCTTCTATGGCACGAATATTCAAATCTACGAGTGCTGCTTTTCTTCCTGTTAGCTTTTTCTCCAGTGCCTTTCTTACTCCATCGAGAGTGACCGTTCCGGCCCTGCCAAGGTATGCGCCTAGAACTACCATATTTGCAACCTTGAGATTACCGAGCTTCTCAGCGACCGAGTTTGCATCGATCTTGACGACAGAAATATCGTTTCTACTCGTATCTCTATCAACAACAGATGTGTTTATCACCATGAGTCCGCCAGGTTGAATCTCCTTCTCGAACTTCAGAAGAGAAGGGATGTTCATTACTATCAACTCGTTTGGAGTATTCGTAATAGGTGAGCCAATCGGCTCATCGCTAACGACAACCGTGCAGTTCGCAGTCCCGCCTCGCATTTCAGGACCATATGACGGTAGCCAGGTAGTGTGCTTGTTGTCGAACATTCCCGCCGTTGCAAGAATCTGTCCTATCAGCATCACTCCCTGTCCCCCAAATCCCGCAGCAACCAAGAGATGCTCACTCATTTGAAATCACCGACCTTGTCGACAAATACCCCGACGGGATACTCTTTCTTCATGTTTTCATTTAGCCAGTTGATTGACTCCACCGGGTTGAGGCCCCAGTTTGTCGGGCAAGTCGAAAGAACCTCGACCAATGAGAAGCCCAGCCCTTTTTGTTGTGCGACAAAGGCCTTCTTTATTGAAGCCTTTGCCTTCCTAACTTCCTGAGGAGAACTCACAGCCACTCTTTCCAGATAGACAATTCCGGCGGTTTCTTTCAGCAATTCTGAAACATGAATCGGAAACCCTTCCGTCTCTGCTTTTCTCCCATACGGAGAAGTAGTGGTTTTCATTCCAAGCAAGGTCGTCGGTGCCATCTGGCCGCCTGTCATACCGTAGATCGCGTTGTTGACGAAGATCGTGGTGATCTTCTCGCCTCTATTTGCGGCATGAATTATCTCGGCGGTTCCTATGGCCGCGAGGTCTCCATCTCCCTGATACGTGAATACGATTCTATCAGGCATCGCTCTCTTCATTCCCGTAGCTACTGCTGGAGCCCTTCCGTGCGGGGCAACGGTACCGTCTACATCAAAGAACTGATAGGCGAAGACTGAGCATCCAACGGGAGCAACCATTAGCGTCTTTCCTTGAATGTCGAGTTCATCAATTACTTCTGCTATGAGTCTATGGATAATGCCGTGGTGACAACCAGGGCAATACGAGAATTCGTTTCTAGCAAGTGACTTTGGTCTCTTGTAAGTAGCCTGTTCCATACAATCACCTCATCCTATAAGTCTGACGAGTTCTCTTAACACTTCGTCAGGCGTTGGAACCATTCCTCCGGTTCTTCCATAGAAATGAACCGGAAGAGTTGCTTCGACTGCAAGGCGAACGTCCTCGACCATCTGCCCCATAGACATTTCCACATCCAGACAGAATTTCTTTCCTCTTGCCGCCTCTTTTAACTCTGCGTATGGAAACGGCCACAACGAGATTGGTCTGAACAATCCAACCTTGATTCCCTGTTTCCTTGCCATTTTCACTACACTGCCTAGAATTCTTCCCATCGTTCCATAGCCGACTAGAACGTAATCTGCATCATCAAGATCATGAGACTTATATCTGACTTCCTTTGCTTTTATCTCATCGTATCCCTTGTGGACAACGATATTCATCTCTTCAAGTCTTACAGGATCGATATCAAAGGAAGTTACCTTATGAGGTTCCCTTCCTTCTGTTCCCCTCAATGCCCAACTGGAATGGTCGTTGATTCCATCAAGTTTGACAAACTCGGGGAAGACAACAGGCTCCATCATTTGACCAAGCATTCCATCTGCAAGAATCATTACCGGAACTCTGTAATTGTCAGCTAAATCAAAAGCAGACTCCATAAGATCTACCGCTTCCTGGATGCTGCCGGGCGCTAGAACTATCAAATGATAGTCACCATGCCCCCCGCCCTTCGTTGACTGGAAGTAGTCACTCTGTGCTGGCTGAATATCTCCCAGTCCAGGTCCCCCTCGTACAACGTTCACAAAAACCGTAGGAAGCCTTGCTCCAGCAATATAAGATACCCCCTCTTGCATGAGGCTGTAGCCGGGACTCGAAGTTGAAGTCATAACTCTGTGACCAGTGCTTGCGGCTCCGTAAACCATATTCACCGCCGCTACTTCGCTCTCGGACTGAAGAAATACGCCGCTTACTTCAGGCATTCGACGAGCCATATACTCTGTAAACTCCGATTGAGGAGTAATCGGATAACCAAAATACAACCTACAGCCGGCCCTTATTGCAGCTTCAGCCATTGCTTCGTTACCTTTAACCATCATTTTTTCGGCCATCTAATTTTCCCCCCTATACTTCTGCTGTCTCTTTGAAGACAGTTATTGCGGTATCGGGACACATCATGTAGCAGAATCCGCAGCCAATGCAATTCTCGAGATCATGCTGCTGTGCCGGATGATAGCCCTTGGAGTTGAACTTCTCAGAGAAGCTCAGCACTTTCTTAGGGCAGAAGTTGATGCATAGACCGCAGCCCTTGCATCGCTCTTCGTCTACTTTCACGAAGTTTTTACTCATTTTCTACCTCCCATGAATTCTTCATATACTTCTCAATCCAAAATTGATCGAACATCCCATTTCCTTTTCTCGTTGCGTTCATCAGAACAGTGAAGGCCACAGGTGTTGAGACCCTCTCGGATAATAGCTTAACGAACTTCTCTCCTTCGATAATATTCTCGTCTGTCGTCTCAGATCCAATATTTGAGTTGTTGATCAAATAGTTGATCTCCATTCTAGACTTCTCTTGAAGTCTCAGGAAGTGAGAAGCCGCGTTTTCGACTGTGTCGTTGAACGGCCTGAAGGGATTTATGACATAGTAAGTCTCACAGTCCTCTTTCGGTAGTCTCGTGCTCAGTGAAGAGAGTACTATTGCTCCGTCATCGTTCCCTCCAACGTCAAGGATGACCCTGTAATCCGGATTCTCAACGTGACCGAATACCTCTGCCGGAATTATCGGCAAGTCGGCATGGGCCAGCGTGCCTTTGGGAGCTACGATTTTAACCCCGAACTTAGAAAAGCTCTCTCTCATATCGCGGGATCTATAGTATGGACTTATAGTATCGATGTCGGCGAGGGCCACCCTTTCTCCTCTATCGGCAAGCAGTCTAGCGACATTCAAAGATACTTCGGTCTTGCCGCTGCCAAACATACCCATGAAGATAAGCACTTTCTTAGAAAACTTCATTCTGCTCTCCTGTACTCTTTTGCCATTTCATTTCCTTCAAGGACTCTCAAACAGGCAACGGCAAGGGACAGCTCCTCATTTCCTCCCGGAACAACATCTATTGGCGCGAGAAAGGACAGCTTCTCGGTCAGCCATGGGACCATGAACCTTCTGTCATAGGCTATTCCTCCAGTAATTATGATAGAGTCGACATCACCGCTCAAGGCAGCAGCCATTCTTCCGGCCCACTTAACTATCTGATAGGCCATCGCTCTGTATGCAAGTTCTGCCTTCTTATCACCATCAACAATCGCCTGCTGGATCTTCTGGCAATCGTTAGTTCCGGTGTAGGCAAATAGTCCTCCCTTTCCCTTGATAAGCTTTTTTACTTCTTCCTTTGAGTATCGCCCTGAATAGCATAGCTTTATAAGACCTGTAATCGGAAGTGTTCCGGCTCGCTCAGGACTGAAAGGGCCGTCCCCGTTCAAAGCATTGTTCACATCGACAACCCTTCCTCTCCTGTGAGCCCCAATGGAAATCCCTCCACCCATGTGGATGACAACGAAGTTCATTTCATCGTACTTCTTTCCATATCTCGAAGCCACTTCTCTAGCCACTGCCTTCTGATTAAGAGCATGGAAAATCGACCTTCTCGAATAGTCCGGATGACCTGTGAGTTTGGCGACGGGTTCCATTTCATCAACGACTACTGGATCTGCAATGAATGCCGGGATTTCCCTGCCACTTTCTCTAGAGAGTTCATAAGCGATTATGGCTCCTAGATTAGAGGCGTGCTCGCCATACTTGGCAGATCTGAGATCATCTATCATTGCTTCACTAACCGCGTATGTGCCGCCTTCGAGAGGTCGGAGCATACCGCCTCTTCCGATTATTGCGTCTATTTCACTGAGAGGGTGTCCTGCTGACTCCAGAAAGTCGGCTATCAATTTCTTTCGGAACATTCGCTGTTCATATAGTGAAGAAAATCTGCTCAAATCGTCGGGCGAGTGTCTTATGGTATGTTCACTTATCATCTCCAGGTTTCTGAAGAGTGCGAGTTTTGTTGAAGTAGATCCTGGGTTTATAACGAGTATGACAGGCATCATATCACTCCTGCAAGAAGAACATTCAAAGCGATGGATTGGAGTTTTGTCCTGGCGGAATCGGCTCTAGAGGTAAGTACTATTGGTGCTTTACCTCCAACTATGGTACTGGCAAGCTGACTGTCGCAGAGGAATGCCATGGTCTTGTAGAATATATTCCCTGCTTCAATGTCAGGCATAACTAGAATATCTGCGTCTCCAGCTACAGAACTTGAAATACCCTTGTGTTCGGCAGCTTCACGAGATACTGCATTATCTAGAGCAAGGGGCCCATCTACCTCAACATGACCAAACTGACCTCTCTTAGCCATCTGTGAAAGTACCGCCGCATCGAGAGTTGCGGACATCTTCTGATTTACGACCTCTATAGCGGCAATAACTGCCACCTTTGGCTTGTCGATCTCCAGAACCTTTGCAACTGAGGCAGAGTTGACTATCGAATCTCCCTTTTGACCCAAATCAGGGGCAATAACCATCCCGGCATCAGTAACGAGAAGAAGTTTATGGTATCTCTTTGTCTCGAATATAGTGACCAAATTCATCGTTCTTCCTGTCTTGAGACCATAATCATCCTTCAAGAATACATTAAGGAGTTCGCCGGTTTTTACGTTTCCTTTCATCAGGATTTCGGCTTCTTTGAACGAAACAGCTCTTACGGCCTTCTCGATCGATTCTATCTTTGAAGAACAGTCAACTACAGAAAGCTTCTCGTGAAAGCCGATCTCCTCACTGATGGCTTCAATCTTGTTCTTGTCGCCGAACAATATGAACGATGCAATGCCCTCGTCTGCGGCCTCTTTCGCTGCTGAAAGTACCACAGGATCTTCAGCAGCAGCAACAGCGATTACTCCAGGATTCACCTTTGCACGGTCGATTAGCTGTGCAAGACTTGTGATCATGTTGCCACCTCCGGATCAAACTCCTTCGCAGTTTCTATTCCTCTAAGAACTCTCTGTGCGCCAAGAGCGAGAGAAAGAAGCTCGTTCTCTCCAGGCTCGATGACGACCAGAGCGAATTTCCCAACGTAACTCTTTATCTTCTGAACGAACTGGGAGTTGTATGCCATACCGCCTGTCAGAACGATTGCGTCTATTGAGCCGCCTGCTAGCGCGACCATGCCGCCAATTTCCTTACCTATTTGATAAGCCATTGCATCAACGACAAGAGCTGCCTCGGGATCACTCTCTGACATCTCCAGGGCCTTTCTAAGGTCGTCTGTACCTAGATATGCCCGCAACCCTCCTGACTTCAGGTATCTATCTAAGAGTTCCTTCTCGGTGTATCTCCCGGCGAAACACATCTCAGCAAGATCGGCGACCGGGAGTTCTCCCGTTCTAGTTGGACTGAAAGGGCCTTCGTCAGTAGCGTTATTGACGTCGACCACTCTGCCCTTTAGCTGTAGCCCGACCGAAATGCCCCCTCCCAGGTGAGCGATCACCAGGTTCAGGTTATCGACATCTCTACCCAGATCTGCAGCAACCTGTCTTGCGGCGGCCTTCATGTTCAGCGCGTGAAGTCTCGAGATTCTCGGCAGTTGAGGAAGACCTGATAGTCGTGCCTCTTCACAGAATTCGTCTACAGAGATCGGGTCCGTTACAAAGACTGGGACTCTTCCTTCTGAGAGGCGAAAACCTATGGGAGCAGCGAGATTAGAGGGATGTTCTACTTCAGCATGGTGCAGAAGAAAGTCAACCATTCTCTCGTTCACTCTGTATGTTCCGCTTTCAAGCGGGGGCAAGATTCCTCCCCTACAGGCTATTGAGTCAAAATCAAGCTCGATCCCTTCGTTTCGCAAGAAGGACTTGATCTCTTCTACCCTTTCCTGAATATCATCATCAACTTCCTTCATCATAGGGACATGCTGAATAGATCCCCTGGCGATCTCGGTATCGTCATTGTAGACAGCGATCTTAGTTGAAGTGGAGCCGGGATTTATGGCCAAGATCTTCATTTAATCACTCCCTCAGAGTAGCTTTTTCTCTTTGCCGTACTCCACAATTACCTTCTTGAGTCTCTTGACTCCTTCGATGATATCCTCTTTAGGAGGCAGACAGAATGAAAGCCTCATTGAGTTCTGACAGGTGTTGTCGAGTGAAAAGGCCTGACCTGGGACGAAAAGTATGTTCTCGGTCTTGCCTAGCTCTAGCATTTCTCCTGTATCGAAACCTTCAGGAAGAGTGAACCATATAAAGAGGCCGCCTTCGGGTTTTGTCCAGTAAAAGCCGTTCATGTCACCAAAGTTTCTGTCGAGTTCAGTTAGCATCAGATCCTTCTTTTCTCGGTAAAGCGCAATCGTTGGTTTTATCTGGGCAAGGAGGTTATGCCTCTGAAGATATCTTGCGGCGATACGCTGTGTGAGGCTTGGCGTACAGAGGTCTGAAGCCTGCTTTGCCATTACCATCTTTCTTATTATGTTCTTATTGCCGATCACTATACCGAGCCTAAGCCCAGGCGACAGGATTTTGCTGAATGTTCTCAACAACAGGACTCTTTCTTGCCCGCCAATCTTGAAGATCGGATCGATCGCTTCTCCTTCGTATCTTAGGTCACCGTAAGGATCGTCTTCAACTATGAGAACATCGTACTTTTCTGCAATCTCAACGAGTCTCTTTCTCTTTTCGTAACTCATTGTTACGCCGCCTGGATTGTGGAAATTCGAGATTGTGTAGATGAACTTCACTTTGTCGAGTTCTCCGCGAGTTTCGATTTCTTTGAGCTTGTCTTCAACTATATCAAGATCCACACCGTCTTCTTGAAGGGTCATGTATACGTACCCGTTCGACCTTAGAGAAAAGGCACTCGCAGCTCCCAAATATACCGGCTTCGACACGAAGTAAATGCTGTCGTCATCCAAAAAGATCTTACCGACAAGATCTAGCGCACTTTGGGATCCTACTGTGACCAAAAGATTATCGATGTCAAGACCCTCAATGCCGTACTCCCTATTAAGAAGGGAGATGTACTCTTCCCTAAGTATAGGATCACCTTCAGTCTGACCGTACTGAAGTGTGAACTTGTACTCCTTTTCCAGTATTTCCTTTGATATTTCAGCCATCTCTGAACGTGGAAAAGTGTCCGGGTCGGGAACGCCTCCGCCAAAAGAAATCATACCCGGGTTCGAGGTCACCTTAAGCAGTTCCCTGATGATGTTCGATTTCATTCTGAGTGCGATCTTTGAAAACTTTTCTGTCACGATTTACACCCCCTGGTAGTTATCGTAGTAATCATCACAATAATTCAGTTAGCAATAGCATGCCAAGAGATAACAATTGTATAAATCGCTTATAGAAGGCTAAATACAGAAGCTTCCGTGCTTTTGGCTTCCGTTCGGTGCATACTTTTGCATGCAACATATTGCATACGTGCAGTCATGTGCATGACGATGGAGGTATTTCCACCTGAAAGAAATGTATACGAGAATAGACTTTCAGATTCTCTTGAATCCTATTTCAATCAGTTCCTCAAGGTTTATTTCACCGGAGAGCCTCGAACATCTCGAGTCAACAGAAGCTCTTGCAACGGCAAGTGCAACCTTTCTTGCGATTCCCGGTTCAAACGGCCTTGGCAAAATGTAGTCCCTGGAAAGCTTTTCTTCAGGCACAGCCGACGCAAGGGCGTCAGTTGCTGCCAACTTCATAGCTTCGTTTATCTCTCTTGATCGTGTGTCAAGAGCGCCTCTAAAGATACCCGGGAAAGCTAGAACATTGTTTATCTGGTTTGGGAAGTCTGATCTGCCGGTGGCGACAATCGATGCACCTGCGCTGCGGGCAAGATCCGGCATAATCTCCGGTACGGGATTGGCCAGAGCGAATATGATCGGTTCGGGAGCCATTTTGCGCACCATTTCAGGTAAAAGAAGCCCGGCAACAGAAGTGCCAATGAAGAGATCTGCTCCCTTCACAGCGTCCTCCAGATTTCCGCTGAGGTTATCGGGGTTAATCTCCTTTACGATCTCTGAGTGAAATTCGTTTAGGAGAGTAGCTGGCTGATTCCTGTTTAGTATTCCATTTCTATCGACTGCAACAATATTCCTAGCACCTGCCGCCAGCAGCATTTTGATTGTTGCGCCTCCGGCCGCACCAACGCCAACCGTTACAATCTTTAGATTCTCAATCTTCTTTCCAACGATCTTCAGCGCATTTCTCAGCGCAGCAACGGCGACAATCGCTGCACCGTGTTGATCGTCATGAAAGACTGGAATATCAAGCATCTTCTGAAGTTCGCTTTCAATGAAGAAGCATTTTGGTGAGGAGATGTCTTCAAGATTTATGCCTCCAAAGGTTGGGGCAATTGCCTTCACGAACGAGATAATCTCCTCTGAACTATGGACATTTATACAGAGGGGAAAGGCATCCACATTTGCGAATTCCTTGAACAGGACGGCTTTCCCCTCCATAACGGGAAGTCCAGCTTCGGGGCCTATATCCCCTAGTCCAAGTACTGCCGTTCCGTCTGAGACTACTGCAACGTAATTCCATTTGTTTGTGTAGTCGTAGGCAAGTTCCTTATCGCTCTCAATCACTCTGCATACATCGGCTACCCCTGGAGTGTAAGCAAGCGAAAGTGCCTCCATGCTATCCACTCTCACTTTGCTTCTTACTTCCAACTTTCCCCGTAGATCCTTGTGAAGTTTCAATGCCTTTTCATTCACACAATCACCTTCTATTCAAAGTAAAAAAATCCGAACCGTTAACATCAGTTGCTACAATCAACGGAAAGTCTCTGACATCAATCTCGAATATTGCTTCAGTGCCTAGATCTTCGTAAGCGATGACCCTAAGAGACTCGATCCTTTGCGCAAGCGAAGCGGCCGCTCCGCTTGGAGCGATCAAATAGACTCTTCTAAATTCCTTACACAGATTTGCTGCCAGATCCGATCTTTTTCCCTTCCCGATGGTTGCCAGAACGCCCTTTTCGAAAAGCATTTCCAAAAAACCGTCCATCCTGAGTGAAGTAGTAGGGCCGATTGCTCCGCAACTTTCTTCAACTAGCTTGGCCGGACCGGCATAGAATACAATTGCTCCTTCAAGCTCAACAGGGAAAGGCTCGCCTTCTTCGTACAACTTCTTGAGGCGCATCTGAGCTGCGTCTCTCATTACTATGAGTTTGCCTGTAAAGCTGATTTCTTGACCGGGGGACAAATCATCTATCTTCAAAGGTAACTACCCCCTTTCTACAGAGATAACAATCAACAGCCAATGAAACTGGAAGAATCGCAATGTGACAAGGCGCAGTTTCAATGCTAACCGAGTAAGCGGTCATCCCCTCTCCCAGTCCTTGATAACCGATATGGAGGGAATTGATCTTATTCAGAAGTTTCTTCTCAAGTAAGGCGTAGTCAACGTCGGGATTCTTTGAATCCAACTCTCTAGTCAGAGCAAGCTTGGCAAGGAGCATTGATTTCTCTGAGCTTCCCCCGATGCCTATTCCGACCCTGAGTGGAGGACAACCCCTGGCTCCTCCTTCAGAAATTGAATTGGAAATTGTTTCTATGAACTCTTCTTGAGATGTTGTCGGGTTGAGCATGAACAGTCTCGAGAGATTCTCGCTGCCTCCTCCTTTTACGAGGAAACGTATCTCTAATTCTCTTCCGGAAACCATGAAAGTATGCACGACCGAAGGTGTATTGTCTCCGGTATTTTCTCTGTGTATTAGGGGGTCCTTCACAATTGAGTATCGATAGGGACTTTTTGAATACGCTCTCCTGACAGCCGTATCGAGGGTGTCTGATAAGGGTTCCTCAAGAGATACCTCCTGACCGATGAAGACAAAGAATTCAATGAAACCTGTGTCCTGGCACAGGGGAAGCTTCAGCTTTTCTGCAAGTAACGAGTTCTCATTCAGAATAGATGAGAAAGGACCGGTGTAGAGTTTTAGAGAGGATTTGATCTTATCATCCATTGTTGTGTTTGCCTTTACTAATGCGGTCTCGACCTTTCCCGCTATCGAAGATGCTTTTATCAAGAATTCACCTCATTATCTGTGAAAAGCTTATGATGAGCAACGTCATATTCATTTATAACACTTTGCACACCCGATTGCCCTAATGATCATTTCTCCAAATCGGAAGCATGAAGGAAGTCAGTATTCTCAGCTCGTAACGAAAGCTGAGAAACAGCAGAAGAAAGATACTTCAGAAAAGCCTTAGATAGAATACTAACTTGGGCTTCTCCACTTAACTGCAAAGCTATTAAATTTTCACAATCTAGATTCTCCAGCTGTTATGAAATCAATATATGGAAAGCCGTAATGCATCATAATTAAATCTACTCAAGAGAGAAAGGTTCCATAGTACAACTAAATAGTGTACAATAAGATTGGAGGTGAAAGAATGAGTATTTACGATTTTGAACTGACTACAATAGACGGGTGGAACAAGACCATGGAGGACTTCAAAGGCAAGGTGCTATTGATAGTTAATACGGCTAGCAAATGCGGATACACATCTCAGTACGATGGTCTGCAGAAGCTTCATGATGATTTCAAAGACAGAGACTTTGCCGTTCTTGGTTTTCCATCAAATGACTTTCTTCGCCAAGAGCCTGGCAGTGAAGAAGAAATCAAGGCGTTCTGTGATGCGAATTTCGGTATTACTTTTCCCATGTTCTCGAAAATACATGTTAAGGGAAAAGAGATACACCCTCTTTATGAATTTCTTGTTTCTGGCGGTGGGAAGAAGGAGTTTTCAGGAAAAGTGAAATGGAACTTCACGAAGTTCTTGATTAACAGAGAGGGTGAGATAATTGGAAGATTTGAGCCGAAGGAGGAACCCGAGTCATTTCGTTCTGCAATTGAGGAGGCGGTTAAGTGACCAAGAAAGAAGAGGTTGCGATTCCAAGAGAAGACGAGCTACTTAGGCTTGACAATCAGCTTTGTTTCGCATTGTATTCCAGTTCAAGGGGCATCACAAGGCTCTACAGACCAGTGCTTTCAAAGTTTGGGTTGACCTACCCTCAATACCTTGTAATGCTTGTTTTGTGGGAGAGAGAACCACTTACAGTTAAAGATCTCGGGGAGAAGTTGTTTCTTGATTCAGGAACCTTAACTCCCCTTCTTAAGAGGATGGAAAGACAAAGCCTTCTTACGAGAGAAAGATCGCAGGGTGATGAGAGACAGGTACTTATAAGTCTAACAGAGAAAGGGAAAGGGCTTAAGGATAAGGCGATTGATATTCCGATGAAGATTGCTGAACAGGTGAATATCTCTCAGAGAGAATACATTTCTCTTATGTCGTCGCTCAAAAAGCTTCTGAAGAAGATCGATATGAGCGAATCAGACGGGTCCTCAAGTTAGCAGAATCACAAAATGACACTGCTACAGCTTGTCACGATATACATTGCGGGCGCCGCAGCTGGTTTTATGAATGTTATGGCGGGAGGGGGCTCAATGGTCACTCTCCCGGTACTTATGTGGATAGGATTGCCGCCGCACGTTGCCAATGCCACCAACAGACTGGGCGTGATATTTGAAAGCGGTATAGGAGTAAAGACCTTTCGATCCGGCGGTATGAGGTTTGACAAGTCCATACTTCCGGCGATAGTGTCTGCAACGATAGGTTCAGTCATAGGCTCCATGTTTGTCTCGACAATACCGAAGGATGTGCTGGAGAAAGTGATCGCAGTAGCTCTCCTGGCAGTAGTTTTGCTTGTGTTACTGAAACCGAAGCGGCTCACTTTTTCGAGACCCTCTGGAGTCCTCTCAGCTCTAATCTTTTTCGGCGTGGGCTTCTACGGGGGATTTTTACAGGCGGGAGTTGGTTTCTTCCTTATTGGAGCGATTACCTTTTCGTATGGCTTTGATCTTGTGAGGACGAATTTCACGAAGATTGTTATCGTCTTTATCTACACTGCTTTTGCTCTGGTTATCTTTATCCTTAATGGGATGATTTACTGGTTTCCCGGCCTGGTTCTCGCGGCAGGAAATGTTGTCGGGGCATATTTTGCTGCCAGGCTATCGATAAGAAAGGGCAGCGGTTATGTGAGATGGATTTTGCTGATAATTGTGGTCGCAAACGCCATTAAGTATCTCTTCTTCTAGAGGAGTGTGACAGATTTTCGATGAGAGAGCTTCTGAGTTTTCTGAAGAGGACAGGTTATCTGACCAACCCTAGACTGGAGTCGGCCTTTATGGAACTTGACAGGAGGGATTTCGTCTCGCCCGAAGTAGCGGATGAGGCTTATACAGACAGAGCTCTAGTAAGTCTTGCAAGCTCAGGAAAGATTTGCTCAACTTCTACTCAGCCATCTCTTTTGATAAGCATGATAGAAGAATTGAAACTGAACGAAGACAACAAGGTCCTGGATCTTGGGACGGGAACCGGTTTCTGTGCTTGTCTGCTTGGAAAAATGCTGACTAAGGGAAGCGTAGTATCAGTGGAGACCGCCAGAACGGTTGCATCTATAGCCTCGGAAAACGTGCGACGCTACCGCATGAGCAATGTGAGGATAGTGATCGGTGACGGTAGATATGGCTTCAAAGAAGAAGCTCCATACGATGCTATGATCTCCACCGTAGCCTTACCGGGAATAACCGTGGAGCTGTTCAATCAGATGAAAATCGGAGCGAGATCGATCGTTCCGATACACAGAAGCTATATGAACACACCTGTCTTCTTATTCGAAAAAATAGATGGTACAACTTTGAGAGCTACTTTGAAAACAGGAGCGGTCTTCATGGTAGTGGAAGACTCCAGACCGGACCCTCTTTACACTGATAACAAGTTCTCACTTGAGCTTCGAGAGGGGAGATTTCGAAAGCGCTAGCTTAGTCTTTGGCGACCTTCCAGAAAATCTCAACACCCTTCTCTATAACGGAATCAGCAGGCAAAAACCTTGAATTATGGAGTCCATGATGTTCTCCTCTTCCTGTACCCAACCAGAAAAGTACCGAAGGGTATTTCATAGCGATCACTCCAAAATCCTCTCCCACGTATTTCATTTCGACCGGGTTTACATCGACCAGGGCGCACAGTTTATCGTAAAGATCACCGTCTACATGAACCTGTGGATACTTCGAACCGATCTCCTGAGAGAACTTTAGACCTCTTTCAGTAGCGACTTCTCTCCCAAGCTCTTCGAGTTCCATGATTGCTTCCTCTGAAAGCTCAAAAGCTTTAGTTCTTACAGTTCCCGAAAGAGTGCAGGAGTCTGCCACCACATTTCTAACTCTGCCCCCCTGTATGAGTCCAAATCTGAGTACGGAATCTCCTCTATCTACCGAATAGACCCTTTGAAGAAAATCCATAGCTCCCTCAATAGCGTCTCTTCCCTGCTTATAGAAAGCGACATGTGCCGACCTTCCCTTGAAAGTGCAGTCCGTTTCGAAGGCCGAGGCAAAGAGAACACCGGCTCTTGTGTAAACAGATCCTTCAGGGAATTCATCATTTACGTGCAGTGCCCAGGCTTCAGTTATTTCGTATTGCTCCAATTTCGATAAGCATTTCGCAGCACCACCCCCGCCTTCTTCAGCCGGCTGGAAAAGAAAGAGAAAATTTCTATTGAGATCGCTTGTTACTATTCTCTCTATAAGTCCAATTAGAATTGTCATATGAACATCATGGCCGCATGCATGCATAAAACCTTCATGTGCAGATTTGAATGGAGCATCTGTTTCTTCAAAAACAGGAAGAGCATCCATATCGGATCGAAATAGAACGAAAGGGCCTTCAACCTTTTTCCATTTCGCCAGAAGTCCGGTGCCCGCAACCTTTTCGTAGGAAACAGATAATCGATCCAGGAGACTCATAATGTACGCTTGAGTCTTGAACTCATTGAATCCAATCTCCGGAATCTCATGTAAGTCATGCCTAATTCTCGATAAATCCATGCTCTCCTCCTTCAAATCGCTTCTTTTGACGTAAAGATAGAAAAGATCTTGCCGTCGGAAGCTTGCTCACTAGAACCTCGTCATTATCACGAAGCATCAGAATTTTCACTTTTCAATTTGCCTCGGTCTGTTCAATCGTTCGCAGAGAAAGAGTAAACTGAAGCAAGAGGAGTGAGGTTAGAGGTATGAAAGACAAGTTCTACCAGAGTTTCTCACACGTCACCTTTGACTTTTTGAATACCTTTCCTGGAGAGACAGAACTCCATCATCCTCCTAACGCTTTCCTGACCCCAATCTCTATCTGCGACCGCGTCCGGATTAAGTTATACTGAACACCATTTAACAGCCCGCTCGTTGATTTATTATAAACAAAAAGGCGCCTGAAGACGCCTTTTGATCGAATCCTCAATCAATTAAGGGCGTAGTCCCAGAGAGTGATTGTAATAGAGTCATCCGCGTAATCGTCGCCCATGAAGGTTTCAAGAGCGAAAGGAATGTTTTGATCAATTATCCAGTACATCGACAACTCTCCGTCCTCGTTGTGTAAAGCGACTTTTGTTCCATTAAACGTTCCATTCTTTCCTTCTACGGAGTATATTCCCTCATACTTGTGAGTGCCAAAACCATAAAGTTTCGTATTCATCTGTTTTTCCAGGTCAATTGCGTCATAAATGAATGATAGCATTGGATTGAGGAAGATGTACATCATATTGAGAACTGCTGGCCAAACATCATGTCTGAGGTGGGCTCAGTGTCGAGGGGTAAGAAGTAGGTAGTATCGTAATTCAGGATGAAGTGGTTTTCATCGCGATCGACTGTCACCCCGTATATCATTTCCTTGTGCTCTCCATTCTCGAAGTACGAAATCATATTGTAGACGTACTTCACGTTAGAGTAATCCTGCAGTGGCACCCAAGATGCAAAAACGCTCGCAGCCAGAACCAGCACTAAAATAACCGCAACTTTCTTCACATCGTCACCTTCAAAACTTGGTACCAACATACAACTTTCTGTGACGAGAAAACTCAAATTGAGAGGCTCATGTGGTCTGGATTGGGTATAATTAGCCGAGGTGATCATTTTGAAAAGAGCACTAATAACCGGAGCGTCATCGGGAATAGGCGAGGTGTTTTCCTATGAGCTTGCAAAGCGTGGGTACGAAACGATCCTTGTAGCCAGACGAATAGAAAGATTGCAGACGATTTCCGATCAAATTGAGGGAGATCTAGGAGCTAGATCTATTCCGCTGAAAGGTGATTTGACGGATGAGAACGACCTGGTTGAAGTTTCGAAACTTCTGAAAGACGTAGATCTTCTTATAAACAACGCAGGGTTCGGACTAATTGGTTCCTTTGAAGATATTGAAGCGGATAGAGAAATGCAGATGATCAAGCTGAATATCGGAGCTCTTTACTTCTTGACGAAGAAATATGCGCTCATGCGCAACAGCATTGGCGGAGGAATTATAAACGTCGCTTCTACTGCCGCCTATTTGCCTGTACCGGGAATGGCGGTCTATGCTGCAACAAAGGCCTTTGTACTTAGCTTCAGCGAAGCCGTTAGCGAAGAACTCCAACCCAAAGGCTTCAAAGTAATGGTTCTATCTCCTGGGCCGACTAGAACAGAGTTTTTCGATGTAGCTTCGGGAGGAAGGAAGCAGCTGCCGGGGTCCATGTCCCCCGAAGAAGTTGTGAAAAAGGCACTTGATGCATTTGAAAAAGGAAAGAGAAGCGTGGTAAGCGGGCTGATCAACAAAATAATCGCTTCCGGATCAAGGTTAGTACCGAGAGCAATAGCAATGAAAGCCGCGAGAAGAGTATTTGAATAATAGTGGACCGAAAGGCTGCTATAGAACTCTGAGCAACTTCGTAATTTCCAATGACCTCTGGTCTCAACACACTACTGAATTTCTGCAACGAATATTCATTCAGTTAGGCGAAACTCTTCGATTGTGAGTGAAAAGGGAAGATAAAGCCAAGAGGATTGACCTTCGAGCGATCTCCAGATTCTCAGGAGATTTTAAGTTACACAGGTTAACATCTATTCAAGATCCAAAAAACGGAGGTAGAAAATAATGAAGAGAGTATTATATGCAATAGCGATAGTTTTGATTTTCAGTTCAATGACACTGGCCAGCAGCTTAATGACTGAGGAAGATGGAATTGCTTTCATGAGAGAAGAAGAAAAACTAGCTCACGACGTCTATACCGTACTCTATGAAATATGGGGATTGAATGTCTTCAGTAACATAGCTAGAAGCGAACAGACTCATACAGAAGCAGTTCTTTCTCTGATCGGTGATTTTGGCATGGTAGATCCCGTGGGCGAAAATGAGGTTGGAGTCTTCACCAATGCGACGCTTCAGGAGCTTTATGATGAACTCATCGAGAGTGGAAGTAAGTCTCTTCTGGATGCGGTAAAAGTTGGTCTTCTGATAGAAGAGATAGATATTAAGGACTTGGAAGAATTGCTTGAGGGAGACATCGACTCGAGGACTGCGACGGTATACGAGAATCTGCTTAGAGGTTCTGAGAACCACCTCAGGGCATTTCTCAGGCAGTATGAGAGACTCGCAGGTAGCTATACTCCAGAAATACTCGATGTCGAAAGGTTCAACGAGATTGCATCTGGCAGATAGACTGGCCAGCGAATGGGATTCAATAGGGCGGACAATCCGCCCTTTTCTTTTGGAATTAGATATTCGGTAGTTTTTAGAGACAATTTTCCACCAAAATGGTTTCAAGTATTAAACGACTTTCTGCACAACCATTGCTCTGGACTCGTAATGACATATAATCTTATTATATGAACACAGAGGAGGGATACGGTGGTCAGGATAGTGACGGACAGCTCATGTGATCTGCCGGTTGAAACGTTGAAGAAGTATGGTATTCCCTTTGCCTCCCTCAACATTTCTGTTGATGATATGACTTTCAAGGAAGATATCGACATCACTCCAGAGGAATTCTGGCGATTAATGAGCAAATCCCGGGAACTTCCAAAGACTTCTCAGCCTTCGCCGGCCGATTTTGCTGAGATCTTTGAGGATATTCAGAAGAAGGGTGAAACTCCACTTTGCATTACTATTTCATCAAAACTCAGCGGCACCTATCAATCAGCGCTCCTCGGCGCCGAAATGAGCGGAGGCAAGGCGATCGTATTCGATTCTCTTGCAGGTTCGATCTCCCATGGCATCCAGGTGCTGATAGCCGCTAGAATGGCTGAATCTGGCGCTGAGTTGGACAAAATAGTGGAAGCGCTGGAGGAGTACCGAGAAAACGTGAAGATTATCATCCCTCTCGCGACAGTGGAGAATATTGTCAAAGGCGGCCGTCTTAGCAAATTCCAGGGTGGCCTGGTTAACATATTGAACATGAAGATTATCCTGCACGGTATAAATGGCGAAGTTAAGCTCCTTAAGAAGGTAAGAGGAAGCAGGAGATTCAGAGAAGCGATAATTGAGTTAATAGAAGCTTCCTCAAAGACCGGGAAGAAGATTTTCGGCATAACTCACGTGGATAATCTCAAAGACGCTGAGTTCTTCGCTTCGGAAATTAGGAAACGTGTCCGAGATTCCGAAGTCATAATCGGAAAGATGGGTCCTGCGATTGCCACATATGCTGGAGAGGGCGGACTGATATTGGCGCTCTAAACTCACCATTTAGAGTACCAATAAGGCCCGGAAGACTTGAGATTACAGGTTGCCGTGTAGCGACATAAGAACAAGATTTCGAATCAAGCTGGAAGACAGAAGAATTCAGAGCTGGGGAAGACCGTGCTTGGATGCAATGCCGATTCGCAGTTAAGCATTTTCTGTAGATCGACAGAGGCCGTACTCTTAGTCGAGAAAGACATAAGATCGAATTTCTACAAGTATTTCAACATGAGGAAGAATTGGCTTTCTGTTAATTCATTAAACTGCCTTGTTTCCATTGGGCTCAGACGAACTAATTCAATAGAAGGATTACGAATTCTGCCCCGCAGCTTCTTAAGAAAGAAGCTGGGCAATGAACTCAAAGAGCAATTGATTATTCTCACGATTCCAACTTACAGATTCTGGTGCCAAACTGAGGATGCTTCTCGCACCCTTGTTTTTTCCGCTGACAGTCTTACTTATAACCTGAAGGATCGAAGATCTCTCCGTCCCCGGAAGTTCAGTGCCAGCAAATATCAGTTCTTTGAAGCACAACCTGCACAATTCGAAAAAACATCAGTAGATCAAGTCAATGCTGTGCCAGGCTATCTAAAGAACGGCCTTTTCGGCAATAGTTGATTAGGGACTCCTTTATTGTTTTTTTGACCATATCGGGGAACGACTGATCAATGACGAACAGCTCTTGTTACGTCTCTTCCTATCAAACGGTATGTAAGGATGAAACTCTCGACAAAGCTTCTGCTTATCGTCACGATATGCTGAGTTCTCGTCTTCTCAGATTGAATCCACTCCTCTCCCTCACCAATACCAGTAACTGAATGTCTCTAGCGCAAGTATTTGTCAAGAAAGGCGAGCATCGCATTTGCACCTCTTATCCTATTTGCCTTCTTCTTAAATCCATGGCCCTCATCATTGAACACTACATACTCAACCGGAACCCCATGCTCTTTTAGTCGCTCAACTATCTCATCAGATTCTATCTTAAGTACCCTTGGATCATTTACTCCTTGAAGCACTAGAAGAGGCCTCTCTATTTTGTCGGCGTGAAAGAGAGGGGAAATGCTCTTGAGATATTCTTCCTCGGTGAATGGGTTTCCGATTTTCCCGTAAAGGAGATCTTTAGCGATCTTCCACCAAGCTGGCACTTCTTTGAGAGTTCTCACCCAGTTCGAGACACCGAAAAAATCCGTACCAACCTTGAACTCCTTCGGCCTGAAAGCAAGTGCCGCCAGAACCATGAATCCACCGTAACTTCCACCGTTTATTCCTATTCTTTCTTTGTCGATGAAATCAAGGGTGGCCAAATACTTGGCGGCGGCTACGCAATCATCCAGATCCGCTTCTCCGTGTTTGTGATCTGCGGCTTTGAAAAAGCTCTTTCCGTAGCCGGAGCTCCCTCTGTTATTGACTGCATAGATAGCATATCCATGATTTGCAATGAACTGGATCTCAGGACTGTATCTTGGCAGAGACTGACCTCCCGGTCCTCCGTGAACCCATACAATCGCAGGCGCTTTCTCGTTCGGCAGAACATTTCTGGGCGGATAGAAAATCCCAGGCACTTGGAGACCGTCGTACGAAATAAAGCGGAGTACCTTTGCTTCAGAGAGGTCATTACTGTTCACTTCTTCGCTCATAGAATCAGTAAGCTGCTCTGTCTCCTTTGTATTGAGGTCTATCATGAAGATATTAGGAGAGGAGGTTGCTGAGTCACAAAGATAGTACAGGAAGCGGCTATCCTTGCTGAAGTATTGATCGTATACTACACCACCCGTCTCAACGGGAGACATCTTAGGGGTATTGTCTTTTGTATCGATTATGTGAAGTTCGGAAAAACCGTCTCTATTAACTATAAGCACAGCACTTCTCCCGTCTTCCGATATTCTCCCGTCGATTATGTCCCAACTAAAGGCAAGGATCTCTTCACGCTCTTTGCTTTCAATATCCGTTATCCAAAGCGTCATGAATTCCCCTTCAATGTCCGATAGACAGTAAAGCTTCATCGAATCTTTTGAGAAGAAGAGAGGTATGAAATTAGCTTCTCCTTCATGGGGGGACAGAAGTGTTGTATCTCCGCTTAGCAAGTCGTGGAGATATACATTCGAGTTGTTTGCAGTCTCGGGCTTATGAAGAGCGAGAAACCTTTCATTATCCGAAATTGGACCCAGTTCATACAAGTCTTTGTTTTCGAAGACCAGCTCACCTGCTAGATCAGCCTTTTCAAACCGATATAGATCGAATCTACTTCTATCAATCTTGTTAGAGTAGTAGTAAACACTATTGCCAACGGAGACGTGAAATCCTGACTTGGTCTTCTCGAAAGGGGTCAGATCTTTGATTTTCTCTTCTGTTCCTAGATAAAGATGATGTAGTTCATCGCCGCCCTTATCCATTGCAAAAATGAAGCTCCCATCTTTGTAGACGTGAGATACCAATGCGTTTTCGGTGAGTGATGTTATCTGCCTGTGCTTTCCCTTCTCCTGATCTAGTTCAAAGATGTTGTAGTTGCCCGTTTTGTCAGAAGAGTAAAGAATCCTTCTTGAATCGGGTGATACCGCGAATGACGCAATGGTCTCGTTCTCCATAAGTTCTTCAATCGAGTACTTCTTCTCAGTCATTTAATTCCTCCTTTAACGTTCTAAAGCGAATGAACAGTGAATGATCATTGGGAATAGTTCTTTATGATCCAAAGGTTCGTTGGGCTCCCTCATTGCAATCATATAATAAGCAGCCATCAATTGCGCTTGATGGTTTCCAAGAAGTTAACATTTCTTGTGAATAGAAGCTACAAAGCCACATTAAGTGGATTTCGTCATCCTCAGTATTTGAGACTCTCTTTTCTACGATTGAGTACTGTATGCTCTTACAATGTCTCTACTCACGCCGAGCCGTCTCTTGAACCCACTAGATTTACTGAGTATTAGATTGTTGGCTGTAGAGAACCAAGAAATTCGAATACCGTTTTGCGGACCGTTTCAGGGACGTGCCATTACCGTTCAATTCTCTTGTTCCCTTGAATCACTGATTTCGGGCAAGGAAATGCCTGCTGCTTTAGGAACGACTTACACTGTCATCTTGTAGATCTTTTATTCTGGATCTAATCATGTACTCGCGTTAAATACGAACATCTCTTGATAACCAAAAACAAGATGCAGCATCAAGGTGCGGCATGACGAAGTTTTTAGGGTGTCTCGTGTCTAAAGTTTGGAGTGTGGCAAAAAGGAGACGATTTACTCTGTGGTCATCCCGGGATCTGTCCTTTGACCCTGTCGAAGGACGGGTCCATGAACTTGGGAAGGACCAAGGACGTCTTTTATCCTCTTCCCAGCGTTCAGCGATCAGCGAAAAGCGGCTCTTGCCCCGCGTGCGCCGACTTGCTTTTCTCTCGCCTTCTTGTGAGCGCAGTGAACCTCTCGGTAACGCACTTTCTCGGTCGCTCTTTTCAGCAAACGGGTTCTTGCTCTTGGACGACTGACGGAGGACGTCTTTGATTCTCTTCCGTGCGTAAAGGGGATTTTTGACTTGAAAATTCTCTTGTTTAGTGGTATTTTGTCGAGAGTTGATTGGCAGCGATGTACTAATGGGAGTGATGAAATGAGAGAAAGCAACAGAAAGAGAGGGCTGGCCCTTGCGGGACTTCTGCTGGGAATAGAGCTCCTTTTGATAGGTGCGGCAGTGATAATCCGGCCCAAAATCATGGGATTCAGTTTTGGTTCTGGCAGGTCATTCACAGGAATGAAGTTCAACGAAGACTTCTCGGTGACGATCACCGAGAAGCCGAACTCATTGGGAATCGACAGTCTTAACGGAAAGGTCGAAGTAGTGGGCTGGGATAGAGATTATGTTGAAATCAGGGTCGAACAGTCAGTTAGGGTTGCAGACGAGAATCTCAAAGAAGAGTATCTTGAAAAGACTAGGCCGAACATCAACGCAGCAGATGGTAAGCTCACTGTGATTGTTCCCAGATTATCGCAAACGAATGAATTCATGGGGCAGGCGACAACAATTTATATGAATATCCCGTCGGAAACGGTGGAAGATATTTTAGTGAATACCAGCAACGGCGCAATGGTTTTCAAATCACTTAATGCCTCAATAAGAGGCAGAAGCAGCAATGGAGGTTTGGAGCTGATCTCCGTCTCGGGAAGCATGAGACTTGAAACCTCTAATTCGCCCATTTTTGTCGAGGAATGCGCCGGAGTCATGGAACTTAGATCCACCAACGGTGCGTTTGAAGGAAAGGGAATATCTGGAACCCTCATTATTGAGACAAGTAATGCTCCGATAACAATCGAAAGGGGAACTCTCAGTGTTTCGGCGAATTCCACGAACGGAGCAATTACAGTCACTGAGGTCACTCTTATCGGTGATAGCAATAGTTTTGAAACCTCAAACGCGAAGATTGTCTGCGACGCGATCCTTCCAGATTTCGGTGTTCTTGAACTGCTGTCAACTAATGGAAGTATAGGAATCTTTTTAGATGACTCGATTCGTGCAGAGATAAGCGCATCTACAACCAATGGAACCGTCAATTTGAAGGGGCTTACCGTAGGCGTAATCAGTTCGAGTTCAACTAGCTTGAGAGGGACATTCAATGGCGACAACGGCCTCCTCATAACTATGAAAACCAGTAACTCGAACATCAGCATCGACAAGCCCAATGCTGAAGATTCGATCTAGTGACAGAAAAGGGTGGATTTGAATCATGGTCCCATTTACCGAACTCATGCGTTGCGTGGATTTCAAATATCCCTAGAGTGGTAAGCCTGATTATCTTCTTCGAACTCAGGATTGAGATCTCAGAAAAAGGGCTCAAAATCACGGGTTGTGACGCTGCAAAGGATCTATTTGCCTGTCGCCTCCCTCGCACGATGTGAATCTGTACAAAGAGTGGAATTGTCAATCGAGTTAAGAAGGTGGATCATAGGATGAAGAATAATCCGAGTTCATTTGCAAAGGAAGCGGAATCTGATCCTTCGGACTGATCATTTAAGTCTCATGGAGCGGGGTAGACATCTCGAAAAAGCGCTTCGTCGAATCTCACTAACTACCGATCTGCTCGGGACTGGGTGTGCGAGATGAAAGGATGCCCATACAGAGTATTTTGTCTTGCTCAACATGCGTTTGCCGCGAAAGCGCGGATTCTCTGTCTACTCATCAATATTAGCTTCGAGAATATGTAAGTGAATGACAAAAAACCGGAGGCATATTTCCCTCCGGTTTTGCTCACGCAAGTGATTCTAGTTAGAGACTGTCTGTGGAACGTTTTCTGCTAGCTCAATGAGGTCTACTTCGAAGAGCCGGTCTCCAATGTACTTTATGCCCTTTATTCCAAGTTCTTCCGCCAAAGTGGCCGCTTCATCACTGGATGTGAATGTGATTCTTCCTGCTGTCTCAAATGGAACTATAGACCAGTTGAAGGAAGGTGAGGGGGTAATAGTACCCTTCTCGATTATGTAGTCAATTATCACGCTTCGATTCTCGACTGTTGAAGAGAGGACGATGTCGGCATCGACTAGATGATAGCCGCCGCCACCTGCGCGGTAGTTATTGGTCACGACGAGGAACTCCATATCATCTTCGATTTCTTCGCCTTCATAAGTAAGCTCGACAATCCTCTGGCCGACAGGGTTTCGAACATCGATCTGATAATTGATTCCTTCGATAATGTCGAAGTTATAGGATGAGAAACGTGCCAGAAGGTTCTGGTCCTCAGTACTGCTTGGATCGATCTGGTTGAAGTTTTCGGCACACTTTTCCAGCCAACCCTTGAGTTCGATGCCGTTCACTCTCACGACGTGTAGAGTGTTCGAGTAGATGTAGATGTCGGCCGCATTCATTATCCTTATGTCGCCAGCTTCCACATTGGTGCTCGTTCTGAAGGGCGCTGCGGCCGAAAGCAAAGGCATTCCTTCAAATTCCGTGCCTTTGAAGTAGTCTCTCGCGTACCACAGCTGGGCTTCGTTGACAAGCTGAGTTACTTCGTTATCGATTACTCTGCTGAAGTATCCCGTGATCGGCACTGTTGTAATTCCTACAGGAGCCATAACATAATCAATAGTTGCCTCATGCTGTTCCTTCACAGCCTCAACTATTTCGGAAGCGGCTTCTATCGTTTCATCCACGTACCAAAGCTGCGGGAACGAGGAGAAGACTTCCCATTTTCCGTCTCTGTTGAGAAGCTGGAAATGGATTAGACCAAGGGAGTTTCCCCAGCTGCCAGCCATGGTAACGGGGACTCCATCGATTTTTTCGGCCGCTCTCCCGTGGCTGTGACCCATGATAATTGCATCTATTCCTTCGACGTTTTCGAGTATAGCTTCAGCGTCTGAGGTTCCCTGATGGAGAGCAACGATTACAAGATCAACGCCTTCTTCTCTTAGCTCAGGAATATACTTGGCGGCGGCGTCTGCAATCGGTTCAACATAGACTCTTCCTTCCAGAAGAACCCTATCCCACATCATTATCTCGGGCGGCAAGAAACCGATGACTCCAATCTTTATCGGTATGCCATCGACTTCTCTGTCAAGCACTACGTAAGGATCGTATCTTAATTCTTCAGTATCGGCGTTATAAAGGTTTGCCGAAAGCATTGGATAATCAGCGGCTGCCATCGCGAGGTCGAGATACTCAAGACCGAAATTGAACTCGTGATTTCCTATTGCTCCTGCATCATATCCCATGATATTCATTGCTCTAATTATCGAGGGGATTTCTCCCATACTTAGGGGTTCGACTCTCGCTTCACGTTCTGCGAGAACGCTTCCTTGAATAGTATCGCCAGTGTCGATCAACAGGGTGTTGCTATAGATCTCTCTTGCCCATTTGATAAGAGTGTAAGTCTTTGCTGCTCCGTAATCCTCGACTTCCTGAACGGTCAGGTAGTCGAAAGGCATAACGTAACCGTGAAGATCGTTTGTCCCAAGAACAACAAGCTCATGAGCCGTGACTTTAGCAAAAACCGTTACAGGGAGTAACAAAGCGAGAATCAGGACGATGACAACTGCAGGAATTCTTCCCTTCCAGTTCAATAGATCCACCTCCAATTAGGTTGGCCAGCACTGTTGTCTGCCGGACGAATGATTGCCCCCTGACCGTGAGAATGCTTTACCGAAGATAATATAGGATTCCAAAGAATGTTTCGAAACAGTACTATTTTACTACAACCTTGTGGCTTCAACTAGAAAGAAAAAAGCACATCTCAGTAAATGGAAGTAGGCAATCAAATTAGGGAAACGGAAAAACCTGGTCTGGGGTCGTGGGGTCTAGGGTCTGGCAAGAGCAGAAGTGATGCTGCATTTGGCAGGAGGCGATTAGAAAGCCAGTCAGGCTCCGCCTGGCCAGTCTCTGCCTCCGGCAGAGGCCAGTCACCTTCGGTGGCCAGTTCCGCTTCGCGGGCAAAGAACCACCTTTAGGAACGGGTTATGTAAATCGGGTTAGGAGGAGCGGGTTATTGAAGCGGGTCATCAGAACCGAGTTTTGAAGAGCGAAGTCCTGTGCAGAACCATTCACAGGATGACAGTCTCTTCTGCTGACGAAGAAAAACCGCTGCGTGCTAAGAATCAAGGACCCCCTGATCTTTGTTAACAGAGACATCATCTCTATTCTCCTCTTTGGTCATCCCGATATGAAACTGATCGGGATCTCGCATCTAGAAACCGCTTTAAGCTGTGGAGATCAGTTGCAAATTGTCAGTTATGAAAGCCATGAACCAGAAGAGAGTTTCCGATGAGAGCTGTTTTTTCATGACTGGTTGGAGTCCAAACGCTCTTGAATCATCACCTTGCCCAAGAACGAAGAACAGATCTTCGCTCTGGAACGAATAACAGGTTTTTTATTCGGAGAACGGAGAACCTCTCAACGGTCAACCAGTCCTATGCTCTTTCCAATCGGTGAGTAGCCCAGGGGGATT
>NZ_DJGL01000056.1:0-29580 GCF_002432735.1 Mesotoga sp. UBA5847
TCACTTCTTTGCGTGAATACATGCGGATTGGCTCAGATTTCAAAGCTTTCTTCTGAAAGGAATGTCGACTGCAGCTTTTTTTCGGGGAGAAGGAGGGACACATTCCATCTGCCGGAAATGTGCTTCTTGATCGAAGCATTTACGTCATCGATCGTGAGACGGTCTATCCGCGCAATCAAGTCTTCTAGAGAATCAGGCTTTCCGCAAATCACTACATCATCCAGGAATCTGCTGAGAGTCAGGAGCGTTCCTTCCGTGGACATCAGGAGTTTGCCCCTCGCCCTTTCTTTTCCGTAGTTGAACTGTGCTTCCGTTGCTCCATGGACGATCAGCCTATCCATTTCCTTTTTCAATGAGCTTACAAGATTATCGAGGTTCTTCGGACTTGTGGTGGCATTTATCATAATGGCTCCAGAATCAGAGTAAGAAACAAACTCCGAACTAATATTGTACACCATTCCCAGTTCTTCTCTAATGTTGTGAAAGAGTATGGAACTCATGCCACTGCCAAAGAGAGTGTTGAAAATCTTGAACGCATCAAAATCCGCTCTGTTTTTCCTGCCGGGGGCATCCCTCGTCAGCAAAATGTGAACCTGCTGAAGGTCCTTCCTTCTTTCGACAATCCAGAGAGGCTCGTCGGCAATCACCGGAGATTTCGCTGGAGATGTATGTCCGTTGCTCTTCATAGAGAGAAGTTTATCTTCCGCATTTCGCAGCAACTCATCGCCGTAATTACCTGAGACTGCAAAGATCGCGTTGTTAGCCACATAGTTTTGGCCGTAGAAGTTGGAGACTTTGCTCCTCTCCAGCCCTTCTATCGTTTCTTGATAACCAAGGATTGGCCTGCCAAAATCCCTATCCCAGACTTTTTCTATAGTCATGTCGTATATCCTGTCGTAGGGATCATCTTCTGCCGAGGCGATCTCCTCGAGAATAACTCCTCTCTCAAGATCAAGAGCCGCTTCATCGAAGCGAGGCGAAGTGATCAAATCAAAGAGAATTTCCAACGCTTCAGAAGCGCATGTATCTGGGACTTTCGCATAATATACTGTAGAGACTCTTCCGGTGTATGCGTTGAGACTGCCTCCGATTCTTTCGATTGGCTCCTTTATCTCAAAAGCGTTTCTTCTATGAGTTCCCTTGAAGAGAGCGTGTTCAATAAAATGAGAAACACCGCTGATGGAGTCTTCTTCATCAGCGGAGCCTACCTTCATTGCGAAAGCCATTGAGACGGTTCTCGTCTCTTCCTTTCGCTCTCCAATAATAACTGCACCATTTGGCAGTTCAAGATAGTGATTATTCATCAACTTCCTACTTTCTGTTTCGATCTCCTCGATTTCGGTCGTTTCTGGGACTAGGTCTTCTGTTGTCTCTACGCTTATCTTCGGTAACCTCTACACCTTCGAGCTTCAGACTTATCTTGCCCATTTGATCAGTCCCTGCAATCTCAACCGGAATAGTGTCTCCAACTTTGTGCTCTTTCAAGAAGTCCTTTCCGTTAGCGCCCATCTTCGAAATATGAAGAAGACCGGTCTTTCCCGGTGCAAGCTCTACAAAGAACCCGTAGGCTTCTGCTCTGGTAATCTTTCCCGTAAAGAGTTGTCCGGGTTTGACTTCAGATATTATCGCGTCAATGACCTTCTCAAGCTGGTCAAGCTTCTCTCTATTGCTTCCGACGATTTTCGCCTGGGACTTTTCGTCATCTATGAAGATAGTCGAGTCATACTCGCTAGAGAGTTTCTTTATTACCTTTCCTCCAGGCCCGATTATCTCTCCGATCTTCTCATATGGGAGGTTGATTGTTCTGATAATCGGAGCATAGTCAGAGACGAATTTCCTCGGTTCTGAGATAGCTTCATTCATAAGGTCAAGAATCTTCAACCTCGCAAGTCTCGCCTGGTCTAGTGCCTTTGTCATTATTTCGCTGGATACTCCCGAGACCTTGACGTCCATCTGGAAGGCTGTGATTCCGTCGCGTGTGCCTGTCACCTTGAAATCCATGTCACCCATGTGATCTTCATTTCCAAGAATATCGGTGAGAACGACGGTTTTCTCCGGTTCCTGAATCATACCCATTGCCACTCCCGCAACATGCTTTTCCATTGGAACTCCTGCAGCCATCAATGCCAGTGATCCAGAACATACCGTGGCCATCGAAGAGGAGCCATTCGATTCAAGAACTTCAGAGACAACCCTAATTGTGTAGGGGAAAGATTCACCTTTGGGAACGATGTTCTTGAGGGATCTCTCCGCCAGATGACCATGTCCTATTTCTCTCCGGCCGGGGCCGCGAAGCCTCTTGACTTCTCCTGTGCTGAAGGGAGGAAAATTGTAGTGAAGCATAAACGACTTAGAACCCTCTTCAAACATAGTATCGACGATCTGTTCATCCATCGTGGCTCCGAGAGTGACAATACCAAGACTCTGAGTTTCGCCTCTAGTAAAAAGAGCGGAACCATGAGCCCTTGGAAGAAGATCGAGTTCAATGGTGATTGGACGGATTTCGTTGTGTTTTCTGCCGTCCATCCTGACATCGTCTTCTATAACTCTCTTTCTCATAACTTCTTTCTCTATGTCGTGAAAGAGATCTTTTACAAAACCAGTATTCGCTTCGATCTCTTCTTCTGACCAAGTTTCCTTTGCCTTCTCAGTGAAGAGCTCGATCAGCTCGTCTCTGTATGTCTTCAGAGCTCTATCCTTGTTTTTCTTGCCGGAGGTTAGCATGATCGCGGCAAGCTTTTCTCTGTCCACCATTGCATTGAATGGTTCGAGGAAGCCCTCGGGAGCTACAGGAATTTCAGCTACCCACTTTTCTATCTCGAACTCGCTTATGATTTCCTTCTGAAAGGCCACAAGAGACTTAATCGCTTCATGAGCAGCTTCCAAAGCTCCAACCATAACTTCTTCGGAGACCTCTTTTGCCTCTCCTTCAACCATCGCGACTGCGTTCTCGGTTCCCGCAACTACTATATCGAGTTCTGATCTGTCAAGCTCTTCCGCGGAGGGGAAGATAACGTATTTTCCATCAATGTAGCCTACCTGAACTCCCGCAACGATTCCTTCGAAGGGAATAGGCGAAATATTCAGTGCCAGTGAAGAGGCCGTTATTCCCCAAATGTCGGGAGGATTATCCGGATCGGCCGAGAGAACGGTTATGATAACTTGTATCTCGTTTCTCATTCCATCGGGGAAGAGAGGCCTAATAGGTCTGTCAATTATCCGCGCAGAGAGAACCGCGTTGTCACTAGGTCTACTCTCTCTTTTTAGAAACCCCCCCGGAATTTTTCCGGCGGCATAGAACTTCTCCTGATATTCAACAGTTAGCGGTAGAAAGTCAGTTCCGGGCATTGCCTTCTCATTTCCATTTACTGTAGTAAGCAAGACTGAATCGGCATATCTCAAAACAACGGCACCGTCCGCCTGCTTAGCCATCTTCCCGTTTTCTATAACGAGTTTCTGGCCGAAGAATTCCCTTTCCCATCTCTTGTAACTCACAATAACACCTCTTTTTTCAATTCATCAAATAACCAATTATATCAGCTGTGCGAAATCCACGCAAAAAAGGAGCGGTATCCCGCTCCCAGCGATTTCTACTCTATCAACCTCTCAGCCCGAGTTTGCTTATGAGTTCAAGATATACTTCAGGCTTCTTGGTCTTTATGTATCTCAACATCTTTCTTCGTCTTCCGACAAGCTTTAGAAGTCCTCTTCTGGTATGAAAATCCTTTGGATGCTTCTTAAGATGCTCGGTAAGATGCCTGATTCTTGCAGTCAATATTGCAATCTGTACTTCGGTTGAACCGGAGTCGTTTTCGTGGATCTGGAATTCCTTTACCAATTCTTGTCTGTTGACTTCCATGTATCTGCCTCCTAATATAATCCTCATATCCAGGAATGGGCTGCGCCTCAAACCGAGAATAGGGCAAGGCAATTCTAAACCTATCAGGCATTATTGTCAACTCTCTCTTGAGTAGATTTAATTATGATGCATTATGCTCTCCGCCCAGGAAATCCGCTACCATCTTCTTTGCCGTCGGAGTAATTGCAATTCCTCCTCTGGCAGTCTCCTTAAGCTCTTCAGGCAATCTTCTTCCTACTCTTCCAAGAGAGTCTGCAACTTCTTCAAAGGGGATGGCAGACTTTATTCCGGCTAATGCAAGCTCCGCCGCGGTGAAGGCTATCGATACACCAAAAGCATTTCTCTTTACACATGGAATCTCTACGAAGCCACCAACAGGATCGCAGACTAGTCCTAGCAATGACTTCAGAGCGAGAGCGGGGGCGTTTTCTAGCGCGGAATAATCCTCAGGGTGGGTCGCATAGACAATAGCGACGGAAGCCATCGCAGTGGCAGTTCCAACTTCTGCCTGGCAGCCAGACATAGCGCCAGAAATCGATGCCCTTCTCCTGATTCTCTCCCCCACAGCTCCAGAAACAAGCAGTGCGTTTCCAAGGATGTCAAGATCAATGCTTCGATTCAGATGAAGAGAAAGGAGAGCTCCGGGGACCACTCCGCATGCTCCCGCGGTTGGACAAGCAACTATCTTTCCCATGCTTGCGTTGTGTTCTGACATCGAAAGAGCAATGCTCACTCCCGAGAAAACCAGCGGACTGAGAAATTCGGGCACATGACTTCTTGCCTTTGCATCATTATCTCCAACCCAGCCGGTAAGAGACTTCTCAGGCCTGTCGAGTCTGCTATGATAGGAACCCAGCATTTCTCTTACTAACTCTTTCGCAGTCTCTTCAGCAGCTTTCGGATCGTTCCCCGTATTCATCATATACCAATCGGAAACCACTTTATCCAGCGGAGTCCTCGAATCTTTTGCGGCCTTCACCAGGTCTTCGAATTTCATTATCATATCATTGAATCCAGCCTTTCGAGATAGGATACTTTCATGACCACCTTCAACCTCTTAATTACGCTGAGCAGACGGGCATCAGGTTCATTATCAAGTTCAACAACGCACAATGCCTCGCGCCTAAATGGATCGACTCGTGAGAGGAAGAGATTGCTGATATTCATGTCGCTTGATGAAATCTCCCCAACTATTTGTGACAGAGCCCCGGGAACATCTGCATTCAGAATCACCAGTGAGGGGTACTTTCCCGTGACATCGGTGTCAAAATCATCGATTGCAGTAATCTTAATTGAACCCCCACCAACAGACGCGCCGGTTACGCTCAGAAATATACCTCCTGCACTTCCGTTTATCCTAACTGTGTTTGGATGAAGATCGCCCATATCTTCTTCCTCAAATGTGAAGTAAATTCCCTTTTCTTTGGCAATCCGAAAGGAATCTCTTAGCTGCGGGTCGGACTCCTTTATTCCCATTATGCCGCCTATGAGGGCTCTATCGGTTCCGTGTCCCCTGAAGGTTGCATACAGGGGAGAATTGAGGACAAAACCAACCTCGGTAGGTGTTCTAGCAAAGAGGGATCTGAAGGCTCTGCCTAGCCTAGCCATACCTGCCGTATGAGAACTCGACGGACCGACAATTGCCGGCCCAATTATATCTAGCAACATCTTTCCGCCTCCAATGAAAACGCGGAACCGTAACGGTTCCGCGTCACCATATAAATAGGTCAAAGATTATAAAAGGAGCTCTTTCCTCTATACTCGGCCTGCTCACCAAGTTCTTCTTCAATCCTCAGAAGTTCGTTGTACTTTGCTATCCTATCCGTTCTTGAAGCAGAACCGGTCTTTATCATACCTGTATTAGCTGCGACGGCGAGATGAGAGATGAAAGTGTCTTCGGTCTCGCCTGAGCGATGAGAGATCACGCAAGTCATCCCGTGCTTTTGCGCATACTCTATTGTGTTTAGAGTCTCAGTAACGGATCCGATCTGATTCAACTTAATGAGGATCGAATTGGAGGATTTCTCCTTGACGCCTCTTTCGAGCCTCTTGATATTGGTCACGAAGAGATCGTCTCCGATTATTTGGACTTTATCACCAATCATTTCAGTCAATTTGGCAAAGCTCTGCCAGTCTTCTTCTGCAAATGGATCTTCCAAAGAGATTATTGGATATCTCTTTGTCAGATCTGAATAGTATTCTATTAGCTGGTCAGGAGTGAACTCCTTTCCATCGATATTGTATAGGCCCTTATCTTCATTGTAGAATTCGTTGGCTGCACTGTCGAGAGCGATCATCACTTCTTCCCCAGCCTTGTATCCCGCCGCGTCTATTGCATTGATGATGTACTTCAGTGCAGCTTCGTTGTTCTCAAAACTCGGAGCAAAACCGCCTTCATCACCTACTGCAGTTGAGTGCCCGCCATCCTTCAAGAGCTTCTTTAGATTATGGAAAATCTCTACTCCCGCTCTGAGGGCATCCTTGAAACGACTGAATCCTGCAGGAACTATCATGAACTCCTGTATATCAAGGTTGTTGTCGGCGTGTTTGCCGCCATTCACAATATTCATGAAAGGAATAGGAAGCGCTTTGGCATTGACGCCACCAAGATACTTATAAAGCGGAGTATCTATGCTGTCGGCAGCGGCTCTGGCAACGGCCATTGATACTGCAAGTATCGCATTGGCCCCCAGCTTGTCCTTGTTTTCTGTTCCGTCAAGCTCAAGAAGAGCAGCATCCACGGTGATCTGGTCAAGTGCATTCATACCGACAATCTCTGGAGCTATCACTTCGTTAATATTCTCAACTGCCTTGAGGGTTCCCTTCCCGAGGAATCTTTTCTTATCCCCATCTCTGAGCTCAAGGGCCTCAAACTTGCCTGTTGACGCTCCCGAAGGGACGATTGCTCTTCCATGACCGCCGTCATCCAACCAGACTTCGGCTTCAACCGTAGGTGTTCCCCGTGAGTCCAGAACCTCTCTCGCTATTAGATCTACAATCTGAGCGTACATTTTCCACCTCCACTAATCAGGTAAAACTACCGTACCTGTTTTCCCGCCAATTATAGCATCGAATAGATTGCCCTTGGTAAAGAAATCGATTACTCTGACTGGCAGGCCGTACCTTTGACAAATCGAAAAGGCTTCTATATCCATGATTTCAAATCTGCTCTTGATCGCCTCGGAAAATGTTGTTCTCTCAATTCTTCTGGCTTCTTCATTAGTTTTCGGGTCCTTATCATACACTCCGTCAACCTTTGTGCCTTTAATGAGAACGTCTGCTCCAATTTCCACCGCCCTTACTGCAGCGGCCGTGTCAGTTGTGAAGAACGGAAGGTATGTGCCCCCGCCAAATACAACAATCTTTCCCGTGCTAAGGGCATCTTCTATTGTATCGTACCTGTGCTCGATAAGAGACGGAATTCCTGCAACCGAAGAAATCGCAATCGCTTCAAACCCATTCATGCAGAGAGATTCCTTCAGGTAGAGTGAATTCATTATTGTGCCAAGAATTCCCAGTTCGTCGGCTCTCGAGCTTCTCATTTTGGAAAGCTCGCGACCCCTTATAATATTGCCTGCTCCGATAACTATCGCGAGCTGAATCCCCTTTTCAACTACAGGTCGGAGCTCTTCGATAAGAAATGCAGTTCTGTCAGAGTCAAATCCTCTCGCACCTTCTCCGCTCAAGACCTCGCCGCTGAGTTTCAAGAGTACTCTCCTATACATAAGCACCTCCAATAAAAAAGGTGAGCACCGGGCTCACCTTCCTAACTCAGTTTTCTGACTCTCCGACTTGCCAGCGGACGAATCTGCTGAGCTTGATGTTCTCTCCGGTCTTCGCAATAAGCTCAATAAGAAGATCATTTATCGTTTTCCCGCTTTCAAATACGTACTCCTGTTCGAGAAGACAGTTGTCTTTGTAGAAACTCTCGAGCTTGCTCTCAACAATTCTTTCAACAATATTGGCGGGCTTTCCGCTTTCTTTCATCTGCTCTGCATATATTTCCTTTTCTTTATCAATGACTTCTTGAGGCACGTGTTCTCGGGAGATGAATCTGGCTCCCATTGCTGCAAGCTGAAGAGAGATCTTATGCGCGAGTTCTTTGAATTCTTCCATTCTTGCCACAAAGTCTGTTACGCAGTTTAGCTCAAGTAGCACGCCGAGCTTGCCATTGTGGTGAATATAAGAGTAAACGAGTCCCTCGGCCGTCTCTCTTCCCGAAACCTTATCTGCCTTGAGTATACCCTTCTTTCTCAGATAGTCCTTTGCCTGGTCGAAATCACCATCTGTTTCGACTAATGCTCTCTTGCAATCCATCATGCCTGCTTGAGTGGCATCACGGAGCTTTTTTACCATATCACTGGTAATATTTGCCATCTTTTAAGTCCTCCTCCACTAAAACTCCAAGGAAAATTATAACTCAGTTGAGCCGACATTAATTTCCGCGATGTTAAGTCATCTTTCGAGTTTCTTTCTGAACTCTTCTCGTACGCAGGGCGGAACCCATTTTGAAATATCTCCCCCGAACGCCGCAATCTCCCTCACCATGGACGAAGATATGAAGGAGTTTGTGGTCTCCGTCATGAGAAAGAGGGTTTCAAGTTCAGGAAGCATTGCTTTGTTCGCGTGGGCCATCTGAAGTTCTAACTCAAAGTCAGACACAGCCCTAAGACCACGAATGACTACCTTAACATCATTTTCTCTGGCAAAATCAACGAGTAGACCGCTGTGAGTTGTTATCGTAACGTTTCTTAGATGAGACACTCCCCTTCTAACCATCCCAATTCTTTCTTCATGATTGAAGAAGTGTCTCTTGTTAACGTTTTCCATAACCAGTACAACAACTTCGTCGAAGATTTCGCTACACCTTTCGACTAAATCAATGTGTCCATACGTTATTGGATCGAAAGAACCTGGATAGACGGCTTTCATCTTCAAATAGCGCCAAGTCACTCCGGTCATTTGGAGACAGGCGCCCCTCCTTTCATAGTCTGCTACTCAGGGTTCTCAGATATTTTATAGGACCCCGGGGGAGTCTCGCTAATCTTGTCGCCGTAAATAAGAAGATTTTCAAGCGTCATGGAACCCAATTCCCTCATCATTGCGTTATATAATCTAAACCATACATACTTTACGGTGCAGTCGGGATCTTCAAGGCACTTGCCGTTCTGCTGAAGACAGGCATACGAGTTCATTGGTCGGTCGAGTTTGAGTATCACGTCTCTCAGAAGAATCTCATTGGCCGGTCTTGCCAAACAGTATCCTCCGTATCTGCCTCTTACTGCCTTTATTATTCCCGCCTGTCTCAACTCTCCGAAGATCTTCTCCAAGAAGTCTCTTGGGATCTCATTACCCTGAACGATCTCCATAAGCGAGAGCTTTTCCTTTCCTTCGCGGGCCGACTTCGCCATCTTATAAAGCGCTCTCAGTGCATAACTGCTCTTCAGCGTAAAACCCATTTCAAACCTCCTCTTAACTCTCTTCCCCGGAAGATAGAAGAGCGTTCACAAATTCCCTGCTGTCGAAAGGCTTCAAGTCGTCTTCTCTCTCTCCGACGCCTATGTATCTCACCGGTATTCCGAGTTCCTTGACGATTGCAAAGATTATTCCTCCCTTTGCCGTGCCATCGAGTTTAGTTAGCACAATTCCGGTAACGTCGACTGCCTCTTTGAACTTCTTTGCTTGCACCAGGCCATTCTGTCCAGTAGTAGCATCCAGAACAAGCAAAACTTCACTCGGAGCTCCGGGTGATGCCTTTCCGATCACTCTATGCACTTTCCTCAGTTCTTCCATCAGATTGCTTCGAGTATGCAATCTCCCCGCAGTGTCGATTATGACGACATCTTTGCCTTTGCTCACCGCATGACTTATCGCATCGAAAGCAACCGCAGCTGAGTCTGCTCCTTGACCCTGGCTGATGAAATCAACATTCGCCCTCTCACTCCAGATTCTCAGCTGTTCAACCGCAGCAGCTCTGAACGTATCACAAGCTGCGAGTACAACTTTGTTTCCTTTTCCGGAGTAAAGCTTCGAAAGCTTTCCTATTGTCGTGGTCTTTCCTGTGCCGTTTACACCTACCACAGAGACCACGTACGGTTTTGCCTGTGGAACTTCAAATGGTATGTCAAGAATTTCTATCAGCACTTCCTTCAGTACCTCTACGGGCTCCCTACCTTTCTCGGTTCTCTCTCTCAGAGCTTCAATTACCTCTTCGACAGTTTCAGAGCCCATATCTGATAGTATAAGAAGCTCCTCTATTTCTTCAATAGCATCTGCATCAAGCGTTTCGAGAGAGAGGAGCTTCTTCACTCTCTTGAAGAAACTTTCTCTTGTTTTCTTTAGGCTATCCTTTAATTCAGAAAAGATACCCATCATTCGTTCCCCAATATGCTAACTGGTTTATACACTGCCAACTCTTTCCTTATTTCTTCGAGAAGAAGGTCGAATCCTTCCTGGATACTGACTTCTAGCGGTTTCTTTTCAGTTCTGGCTTTGACCTCAACAATGCCCTGTTGAAGTTTCTTTCCCAGAGTCACTCTAATGGGAATCCCAATGAGATCGGCATCCTTGAACTTCATTCCAGGAGAGATCTCTCTGTCGTCAAGGAGAACATCGTAGCCCTCCTTAATTAGAAGCCCATATATTTCCTCAGATTTCTTCAAGACATCAGGATCCTTAGCATTTACGGCAGTTATTATGATTTCAAATGGAGTGACAGACAGAGGCCAGATTATTCCGTTTTCATCGTGCAACTGTTCAACTACAGCACTTATTGTTCGCGAGACTCCCCACCCATAACAGCCCATAATATAATGAATACTATTACCCTGATCATCGGTAACATATCCGTTCATTTTCTCCGAATACTTGGTTCCAAGCTTGAAGATGTGTCCCACCTCTATGCCTTTCACAGACTTCATAGGGATTCCGCACTTAGGACACGGATCTCCCTCTGTAACCATTTTCAAATCATGCCAGGAGTCTATCTCGAAATCACGGCCGGGAAGAACTCCATGGTAATGGTACCCTTCCTTCAGAGCCCCACAAACGGCATTCTTCAGTCCTTTAATTGTTTTGTCCGCGATTATTGTAATGTTCTTGTTAAGCCCTATTGGGCCTACAAATCCTATCGGTACACCCAGCAGGTCCATCACTTCCTGTGGCGTTGCCATTACTAGCGTTTGATCCTCAAGAGAAGCCCTAAGTTTCGATTCGTTGAACTCTTCGTTTCCGCGAATCAAAGCCATATAATAGCCCTTTCTACCTTTATATATAAGGGATTTGACGATTTCCTTTGGAGTTACACTAAGACACTCCGCCACTTCATCGACGGTTCTCGAGTTTGGAGTTGGTACCAGCTGCAGCTCTGAGATCGTTCTCTCCTGAGATTCCTCTTCGAAAAGGTATTCGGCCTTTTCGTCGGAGGCCGCATAACCGCAGTCGCAATATAGCAGTGTCGATTCTCCGTAGTCCGCGAGAACGTTGAACTCGTGAGACTCGTTACCTCCAATTGCGCCCGAATCGGCTTCAACAACCAGAAATTCGAGTCCTATTCTCTCCAAGATCTTGCTATACGCTCCATAAAACTGTCTATATGTTTCGTCAAGAGAAGTCCATGAATCGTGAAAACTGTAGGCATCCTTCATCAGGAACTCTCTTGATCTCATGAGGCCGAATCTCGGGCGAATCTCATCTCTATACTTCATCGCGATTTGATAGAGTGAAACAGGGAGCTGCTTGTACGACTTGAGTTCATTTCTAAGCAAATGAGTGATGATTTCTTCGTGAGTTGGTCCTAGCGTGAAGAACCTCTCGTGCCTGTCCTGCATTCTCATCATTTCGGGGCCATAGTCGTCCCATCTGCCCGTCTCGTGCCATAATTCTGCTGGCTGTATGATTGGCATCAGAATCTCTTGAGAACCGATTGCGTTCATCTCTTGACGAACGATCTCTTCAATCTTCTTAAGAACCCGGAGACCAAGCGGAAGGAATGAATAGATACCGGCAGCAACTTTTCTGACAAATCCACCTCTGACAAGAAGTCTAATACTTACTAGGTCGGCATCGGCCGGAGCATCTCTTAATGTTGGAGCATAAAGCCGTGAAAACCTCATCAGATCTCTCCTCTCGAAATTCAGCTAATCAGGACTAATTCAGTGAGATTATAGCATAGTTCCTGCAAGCTGTTTGACGTTTTGATATAATACAGTATATGACTTATAAGGAGGACGAGCATGAGTATTTCTGTACTTCAAGAAGAGCTCAGGGAATATGTTGAAAACGTAAAGAGAGCTGCTCGTTTCATTGAAAAGGAAGTTGAGCTGAAGCCAAAAGTTGCAGTGATTCTTGGCAGTGGGCTTGGAGATGTTTCTAATAGCCTTGAGAACGCAGTATCAATTCCTTACGATGAGATTCCCGGCTTCCCGTTGTCAACTGCTCCCGGTCATAAGGGCGAGCTAACTTTCGGGAATGCCCTCCACCACAATGTGATGCTTATGAATGGACGTTTTCATTTTTACGAAGGTTACTCCATGAAAACTGTGACTTTTCCAATAAGGATAATGCAAGAACTGGGTGTAGAAGTACTTCTGATCACCAATGCTTCGGGCGGTCTGAACCCTGATTTCGAGGTGGGGAGAGTCATGCTGATAAAAGACATCATCAACTTCATGGGCGACAATCCTCTTATAGGTCAAAATGTCGATGAATGGGGTCCACGCTTCCCGGACATGAGCGAGCCGATAGACAAAGATCTGTTGGAAAAGGCGCTTATTTCTGCCAAAGAGCTTGGTATAGGCGTCTATGAAGGAGTTTATGTAGGTGTGGCAGGTCCGAATTTTGAGACTCCTGCGGAACTCAGGATGCTGAGACGATTCGGTGCGGATTCTGTCGGCATGTCGACCGTACCGGAAGTTATAGTAGCGCGTCACGCAGGTATCAGGGTACTCGGCCTTTCTGCGATATCGGACAGAGCAGTTCCGGACGATTTGAAGCCTCTTACAGCCGAGGAGGTCCTTGAAATGGCTAAGAGAGCAGGAAACGATATAAGTAAGTTGATACTTAAGACTCTGGAAAAAATATAGGGAGAGACAATCTCTCTCCCCTGGTGGGTGCGGTAGGGATTGAACCTACGGCCTCTTCCTCGTCAAGGAAGCGCTCTTCCACTGAGCTACGCACCCGAACAAGATTGATTCTACCATCGTCTTAAGAGCGTTGTCAATACAATTAAGTCGCGAAGTTGATTTGGATTACGAAATAATACGTGCAGGTTAACGGCATTTTGAATTTATAGGCTCCATAGATTATAATTGTACTATCACACTCATCTCTATTTTGAAAGGGGGCAACATTAGTGAAAAAGATTTTGCTGGTAACACTTACTATGCTTTTCTTAGCGTTTACTGCGTTTGCAAGCGACCCAGAGACATTTGTGAATCTTACTATTGGAATGCCGGAGACTCTTGATCCTCTTCACTCTTACGATACGGCAAGTGGTGAGGCAATATTGAATCTATATGATAACTTGATTCAGTATGATGGTGAGTCTGTCACGGAATTTCTGCCAATGATTTCGACAGCGGTTCCATCAGTAGAAAATGGTCTTGTAGTAGAAGAGGCTGGAGCGCTCAAGTTTATATTCCCGATTAGAGAAGGCGTCAAGTTCCATACAGGGAATATTCTTACTCCTGAGGACGTCAAGTATTCATTTGACAGGTATATTCTTGGTGACCCGTCAGGTGGTCCGCAGTGGATGATCATTGAAGCGCTCACAGGCGGAAAGTTTGCAAGCGTCGAAGGATGGTTCGAGGACTACGCAGGAATGCCTTATTCAGAGGCTGTAGATGCAGAAAAGAATGCAACCTCCGAAGAAGCAAAACAGAAGCTGATTTCCTTCTATGAAGAAGTTGTAAGCCCAAGAGTTGCTGTTGATGGGAACAACATCGTTTTCACTCTTGATTCTGCTTGGGGACCATTTATGAGTACAATAGCCCACTTCGGGTCTTGGGGAGCCATTGTGGACTCCAAGTGGGGAATTGAGAATGGCGCATGGGACGGTAAAGCAGACGGCTGGTGGAAATGGCACGATCTCGAGCCACAGGAAAGCCCATACCATGCGGCAGCAGCAGGTTGTGGGCCGTTCAAGCTTGTTGAATGGGACACTGCGCAGCAAAAGGTCATTCTTGAGAGATTTGACGACTACTGGGCAGGCCCCGCAAAGCTTAAGACAGTCGTTATTTGGGGAATCGATGAGTTCTCCACAAGGAAGGCAATCTTTGAAGCTGGGGATGCCGACATCTGTTACTTCGGTTCTTCTTACCTTGATCAGGCAGAAGCTCTTGCCGCAGAGGGAAAAGCCGTTGTAACTAAAGGTTATCCGACTGCAAGCATCACTTCCCTTCACTTTAACTGGCTAGTTGCTGAAGGTAGCGAGTATCTAGGCAGCGGAAAGCTTGATGGAAACGGAGTTCCGAGAGATTTCTTCTCCGATATTCACGTTAGAAGAGGATTTGCTTTCTGTTATGATGGAGCTACGTTTGTTGATGAAGTACTAAATGGGAATGGGGTCCTTGTTCCAAGTGATCTTCCGCAGGGATTCCTCGGATATGACGAAACGCTTCCGCTTCCAGAGTTCAATCTCGCAAAGGCCGCCGAAGAATTCAAGAAGGCCTGGGGCGGAGAAGTATGGGAAAAAGGTTTTAAGATCCAGATCCTATACAACACCGGCAACGATGAAAGACAGACAATCGCTGAGATGCTCGCTTACTTCGTGAACATGATCAACCCGAAATTCAAGGTTGAAACCTTGGGCGTGCAGTGGCCAACTTACCTTGCGGCCCAGAGGAATGGATTCCTTCCGTTGTTCACAATTGGCTGGCTCGCTGATTATCCTGACCCACACAATTTCATTGCTACTTACTACGCAAGCTACGGAGTTTATGCATCAAGACAGGGAGTACCATTCCAGGAATGGGCAGCCGAAAATGTGGATGCAAATATAAGCAAGGCCGCAGCGTCGGTTGACAATGATGAACGATTTGCTCTCTACAGAGATGTTCAAGAGAAGGCCATTGAGGCAGCTCTTGGAATTCCGCTTTACATGCCCACGGGTCTCAATGTGAGAGCACCTTGGGTTGAAGGGTGGCATCCTCATCTAGTAAGATCTGGATTCTACTACTACCAGCTTTCGAAGAAGCAGTAATTGATATATCCCGAAGAGAGCCGGGGTTTTATTACCCGGCTCTTTTTTTGAACGGAAACATGAATTATAATAGAGTACTTCTTTGTCTTGATGAAAGAGGGGTGATACTCAGGTGACTGCTTATATAATCAGAAGGCTCCTTCTTCTGCCATTGATAATGCTAGGTGTTACTCTGATTATTTTTTCTATGATCTGGGCCCTTGGACCAGACAGGCTTCTTGCCTCATACGTAAAGAGTCCTGAAGCATTGAAGACACCAGATGCAGCAGAGAGACTGATCAAGAAATACGGTCTTGATGAACCTATGCCTGTCCAGTACTTCAAATGGCTGGGAAACATCCTTCAAGGGGATTTTGGATACTCCATGGTTGGGAAAAAAGGAGTACTCCCATCAATGCTAGAACGTTTCCCATATACTCTTGAATTGACGATTTACGCGATTATTCCCGTAATTCTTGTTGCAATATGGTTGGGAGTGATTTCTGCGGTTAATCAGAACAAATTCTTAGATCAATTCATAAGGGTCTTCGCGCTTGTGGGTTGGTCTCTTCCTGATTTTGTTTTTGGGCTTTTACTCCTGCTTGTCTTTTACTCAATTCTTGGCTGGTTTCCACCCGGGATGGTCAGCACTCAATTTGACTTGGTCATGAGGACCGCAGAATGGAAGACCATAACCAGCATGCCAACAATAGATGCGCTTCTTAACGGCAGACTTGATATATTTATCGATGCACTGAGACACATTATTCTCCCTGTTCTGACTCTTGCTTATCTTTGGTGGGCTTATTTGCTCAGAATTACTCGTTCAAGTATGCTCGAAGTTCTCAGGAAGGACTATATACGAACGGCGAGAGCAAAAGGCGTTCCTGAGAGAATAGTAATTAGAAAGCATGCAAAGAGAAACGCCATGATCCCTGTTATTACTGTTGCCGGAGGATCAGTAATGGGCTTGCTTGGAGGAACAGTCTTTGTTGAAACAATTTTCTCCAGAGTAGGAATGGGCAGATTCCTTGCGGATGCTGCGAGCCTCTTGGATTACTGGTCAATAATTGGCGGAGCTCTGTTCTTCTCATTTATTATGGTTGTTGGCAATCTGGTTGTTGATGTCTCTTACGCCCTTGTTGACCCGAGAATAAGGCTAGAGTGAGGGGGAAGCTATTGATGCCTGCAAAGAGAAAGAGTGAATTCAGAAAGATCATGAAGAAATATTGGACAAACGGAACGGCAGTTCTTGGTACTTGTCTGCTGATCTTCTTCATAATCATAGCGATCTTTGCCCCTCAGATTGCTGGTGTTAATGAAATGGGCAATAACTACCAGATCCCCAGAGTTTCGTGGTCGTCGAAACCGATAGCTCCTTCGGCCGAACACCCGTTTGGGGTTATCGGTGGGAGAGATGTTTTCTACGGTGTAATCTGGGGAACACGAACGGCTTTCAGACTGGGTTTGATCATTACCAGTTTCTCTGCCCTCATCGGTGTGATTGTTGGTTCGATCTCTGCGTACTTCGGAGGATGGGTCGACGAAATCCTCATGAGGATAACGGATATATTCTTGTCGATTCCCTTCCTGGTTGCTGCAATGGTTATGACAACGATTCTGGGCAAGGGGTTGGACAAAGTAATTATTGCTCTGATCATCTTCGGTTGGATGAGCACAGCGCGTCTTATTAGGGGAAATATCCTTCAAGCGAGAGAAGAGCAATATGTGCTCGCAGCAAAAGCTCTTGGACAGAAGGATTGGAAGATTATTATCAAGCATATCCTTCCAAACACGATCTTTCCGGTTGTCGTTCAGATGTCAATGAGAATAGGTTCTTATGTTATTACTGCAGCAGGATTGAGCTTCCTAGGAGTTGGGGCAGAACCGGGTTATGCCGACTGGGGAACGATACTTTCCTATTCAAGGAACTGGATGACGATGCTTGACCAGTCATGGTTTGCAATTGTCTTCCCCGGTACTGCCATGGTGCTCTTCGTTCTTGCATGGAACCTTGTCGGAGATGCGCTTAGAGATATCTTCGACCCGAGAATGAGAAGCTAAGGAGGTTTGAGTCATGGATAAGAAGAAAGCACTGTTGCAGGTTGAAGATTTGAGAACCTATTTTCACACAGAGGATGGAATCGTGAAAGCCGTCGATGGAGTGACGTTCGAGGTCTTTCCCGGAGAGACGCTTGGAATCGTCGGCGAATCTGGTTGCGGAAAGAGTGTCACCTCTCTTTCGATAATGAGACTTCTTGATGAGAAGGGGGAAATTGCAGGCGGTAAGATAATCTTCGACGACCAAGATGTAATGGCGATTCCGGAATCCAAGATGATGAAGATCAGGGGAAACGATATGGCTATGATTTTTCAGGAACCCATGACGGCTCTGAATCCGGTTTTCACGATAGGATTCCAGATAATGGAAGCTATCTTGCTTCATCAGGATGTTGACGAAAAGAAGGCCCGGAAAATGGCAATAGATATGCTTAAGAAGGTTGGAATTCCCGAACCTGAAAAGCGGATCGATGAATATCCCCACGAACTCTCTGGAGGGATGCGCCAAAGAGCTATGATAGCGATGTCTCTATCCTGTAATCCCAAACTGCTTTTCGCAGATGAGCCCACGACTGCTCTTGACGTGACTATTCAGGCGCAGATACTTGAGCTCATGAAGTCTCTTCAGGATCAGTATGGTATGGCTCTAGTAATGATTACTCATGACCTGGGAGTCATTGCAGAGATGGCCCAGAGAGTCGTAGTGATGTACGCCGGAAAGGTTGTTGAATATGCCGACGTTCATACCCTATTCAAAAATCCAAGGCATCCATACACCTGGGGGCTAATGAATGCGATTCCCAAGCTGGATGAAGATAAAGAGGTTCTCTATAACATTCCCGGTGTCGTTCCTGACCCTCTTGATTTCCCAGACGGATGCAGGTTCAATACGAGATGCCCTCTCGCTACCGATAAGTGCCGAAAGGAAGAGCCGCCACTGGTAGAGATAGAAAACGAACACACTGCTGCCTGCTGGCATATCGATAAGCTTATTGAAACTATCAAGGTATCTAGGGCAGGTGAGACTGCATGAGTAAATCCAGCGAAAGCAAACTGCTTCTCAGATCAGACAGACTAATAAAATATTTCCCAGTAAAAGCAGGAGTCTTCAGAAGAGTTGTTGATCAGGTGAAGGCCGTGGATGACGTCAGTTTCAATGTATATGAGAAGGAGACACTTGGGCTAGTCGGAGAGTCAGGTTGTGGAAAGACAACTGCCGGGATGACTGTTCTAAGATTATATGAGCCGACCTCGGGAAGAATAATCGTTGGAGACGAAGATACGACGCATTTCTTCATGCCGGCTTTGAAGGCAAGAAAGTACCTGAAAAGTACGTATATTGATAAATTCGTCGATTTGAAAGCAAAGGCAGGGACGGTTGAGGGCGCCCTTAACTCTATTGAAGATGAGTTCGATAAGAGTATGGCTGAGAAGTATTTCAAAGAATTCAATGAAGACAGGAGTGAGTTCATCAAGAGTCTTCTGGGAAATAGAGAAGAGAAGAGGAAGGCTTTTAGAAGAGATGCTCAGATTATCTTCCAGGATCCCTTTTCTTCGCTTAATCCAAGAATGAGGGTTAAGAACATAATCGGCGAGGGAGCAAGAATTCATGGTCTTGCAACTGGCCGTGACGTTCTGGACAAAGTCGCCGATATTATGACAAAAGTCGGTCTGTCAAAGGATCATATGTCGAGGTTCCCTCATGAGTTCAGCGGCGGGCAGCGACAGAGGATAGGAGTTGCCAGAGCGCTAATTCTGAATCCAAAGCTTATTGTATGCGACGAGGCCGTCTCCGCGCTTGACGTTTCGATTCAAGCCCAGATTCTAAATCTTCTAAGTGATCTTCAAAAGGAGTTCGGACTTACATACCTGTTTATTGCACACGATCTTGGAGTCGTGAAGCATGTAAGCAAGCGCGTTGCCGTTATGTACCTCGGAAAGATAGCCGAGCTATCAGACAAGAAGAAATTATTCGATAACCCTCTCCATCCGTACACGGTCTCTTTGATGTCTGCAATTCCCGAGGCTAACCCTGAAAAGAAGAAACAAAGAATACTTCTCGAAGGGGACGTTCCCAGCCCAATAAATCCACCCTCTGGCTGTAGATTCCATCCGAGATGTCCGATAGCGAAGGACGTTTGCTCAAAGGAAGAACCCAAGCTTCAGGACGTAGGTGGAGGGCATTTCGTGTCCTGTTTCTTCCCTGGAGAACTGAAGAGAGGTTTATGATCTATACCATTCCGCCGATGCCGTTGATGATTATCTGGATATCGGCGGGATGTTTCTTCTGAATCTTTTCTAGGAACCCATAGCTTCCATCTATAGGCATCTTCACCACTAATTTCATTCTATAAGAATTCTTCAGCTTGGAGAGAAGAGGAGCGAGGGGTCCGAAGACTTCTAGAGAACTGACTCCTGACTCTTGTATCTCTTTTAAAACCCATTCTGCCAGTTCTCCGCTTTCATCCTCTGAATTTCCATAACAGACAATCTCGGCGATTCTACTGAATGGCGGGTTGTTCAGTTTCTTTCGAAGTGTGATTTCGCCTTCATAGAAGGACTCGTAGTCTCTTTCACAGGCTGCTCTCATAATTCTGTTGTTTGGATTGAAAGTTTGAATGAACGCTTTTCCTACACTTGCCCGGCCTGAGCGCCCACTAACCTGCGCGATATGCTGAAAGGCGGTCTCGGAACTGTCATAACTGGGGAAGCTCATCAGCCTGTCCGCATCGACGATAAGAACCATCTCAACATCCGGAAAGTCAAGACCCTTCGTAATCATCTTTGTTCCAACAATTACCTGGCAGTTTTTTCTGGAGATCTCAAGCAAGGCCTTTTCATACGCAATCGGGTTGTCGATCGTCTCTCTATCCATCCTCATGATTTTCGTGGACGGAAAGAACTTTTGAAGATCGTGTTCCACTCTCTCCGTTCCAAAGCCCCTTGCAGAGAGAGTCATAGATCCGCATTCTGGGCAGACTTTTGGGATCGCGCTCCTGTGACCGCAGTAATGGCACTTAAGCAAATTATCGTTTCTGTGAAAAGTCATGGATACCGAGCAGTGAGGACAGGTGATAGTCTTTCCACATGTGTAGCAAACGACGTAATTTGAATAACCTTTCCTATGCACAAAAACGAATACCTGTTTTCCTTCCGAGACAGTCCGCTTTATCTCTTCAAGTGCTTGTTTGCTTATTATGGGATTTTTCTCATCTCTCATGTCGATTACTCTAATCGTTGGGAATGAGCCGACAGGTCTTTCGGTAAGAGATAATAAGGAAACCCTGCCTGATTCGGTAAGATGGTAGTGATCAACTCTTGGAGTCGCAGATCCTAGAATCACAGGTATGTTCCCCAGTTCTGCTTTGCGGATTGCAACCTGAACCCCGTCGTAGAAAGGCACACTCTGCTGATAGAAACTCGAGTCATGCTCCTCGTCTACGATTATTAGACCTGTATTCTTCATTGGTACCCAAAGCGAGCTCCTCGTACCAACCAGGATGTCTACATTCCCTTCAACTGAATCGAGCCAGATCATCTGGCGCTGTGCTCGGGTCATGTAACTGTGGTACTGTCTAACATCTCTTCCCGGAAAGGCTCCCCTGATCCTTGCGAGGAGTTGCGGAGTCAACGACACTTCGGGGACAAGATACAGTATTTGCCGGCCTCTGTTTAGCCAGTATTCCATAACCTTGAAGTAAACCTCTGTCTTTCCGGTGCCTGTCAACCCGTGGAGAAGAAAGGACTTTGAGTCGCTTTCCATTATCTCTCTGTATACCTCTTTCTGGCTGACACTTAGCTCATCGACGGCAGGAATTACCCAGTGGGAGTCGTCTTCCTCAATTTCCTCTACCAAAAGAATTCCTTTTGAGATCAACGTATCAATCGGACTTCGACTTCTGAGCTTAAGTTTCTTTTCCAGCTCGGTTATCTCTTCCGATTCAACTGAAAGCAGATAATCAACTACGATCTGCCATAGCGGCGTGAGCTCCTCTTCTAGAATCCCTGTCTTCTTTGCAAGCGACACTCGCTTTGTCTTTCGCTTCTTCGGAGTCTTCCGGTCAAAGCTATGCATGATCTTCACTTTTCTAGAGGCGAGAAGTTTTTTGAGATAGTCTTCGCCAAACTTCGTGATGAATTTATCCTTTTGAGTAGGTGGAAATCCAAGCTCGTCTGAAAAGGCAACAACGTAATCATCGATTGAAAGCAGCTTGCCCGGCGGAAAGAACAAATCGAATACTTTGCCTGGGGGTGCCAAATACTCTCTCATAACAAACTTTGCGAGTTCGAGATCCTCTTGTGAAAGAAAGGAACGATCATCGACTTTCTTGTTCACACTCTTGATCTTGAAGTGTCCTCTTTTTTCTTCCAGCGATACTACATAACCTATGGCATTTCGCCCGGCGAAATTCACTTCGACCCTCTCACCAGGCTTTACAGGTTCATCAGTTTCGTAAGTGTATGTATCGTATAGAGGCGAATTTGAGATCGCGACCCGGATTAGCATTGGCTACCGCTCCTGTCTGTGGTAAACAATTTGTGATAATAGATCAGAGCCTCTTGCTCTGCTTTCGGGATACTTGTAGAGACTTGAGTAAAATCTTACGGCTGTGAAATCCCTCTTCAGCTGTGCCTCAAGCAAGTCAACATCTATCTTCATTTCATCTTTGAGAGATTTGTCTACTACTTTTCTCCATAAAGAAGCCGTGGTTATGAATGGGATATTCGTTGAGTGCTTGATGTTCGAAAGATGAGTTCTTCCCTTTTCATTGAAGCCCAGTATCCGAATGTATTGAGGGCCGAGTTCGTTGCTTCTTCTTATTAGGTCATCGGTGAACTTGAAGATGGGATAGTACATAAGCCGTCTGATTCTAGATAAGGTGAACCGCTTCGATTTGACGCAGTGCAGAAACCCTTCAAGACTACCTTCTATGGAACATTCTTGAAATCTCGCGTCTAAACCTTCGACGAACCCATAATATCGGCAATAATCCTCTCTTGATAAGAGCCTAAAGAAGGAAATAAAAAAGGATTCAACATCTTCTTTGAAGACGGGACCTCTTCCGCACCTGATTTCTTGAAGGATTATATCAAGGGATTCCTTTGGCATTGTTTGAGAAGCGCTCTCGATATTGCCATTTTGAATCAGCCTTCTGATTGCCGTTGCGGAAGAAAATTCTCCACGATGCTCTTCATCAGTATAAGAAGCGCCGACTCTTCTCATTGAGTGGGGAATCATCTTGCTCTTTATCTCTTGAATCGCTCTCAAGTATTCCACACCCAGGATGTTGTTGGATGAACCTATCTCTTCAATTCGGTGTGAAAGAGCCGCATTTTCAGTATGTATGAAGTCTCTCAGAGCATACTTTCTGGCATTAGGAAATGAATGACCTGTCTTAAGATGTTTCTTCAAAAGATCCTGATAGTGTTCGGGTTCTTTGATCAGAACTTTGGACACGGCCTTCATGAGGTCTATATCGTCTGTCTCACTCCCAAAAACGACATCTGTTACTCCCACATGGTCAAGCGTCCATATTGATCCCGTTGCGAACCCTCCGGCGTCCTGCAAGGAATACACTACCGGCAATTCGAGAACCAGGTCGACACCTTGCTCTAGAGCAGCTTTTGCCCTTGCAAACTTCTCGACAATTGCAGGCTCTCCTCGCTGAACAAAATTGCCGCTCATAACCGCAACGGTGACATCCGGGTTCACAATCTCTTTCGAATGTGAAAGATGATAAAAATGCCCATTATGAAAGGGATTGTATTCCACAACGAGACCAAGCACCTTCATTTACGGACCTCCAATTTGAAGAACATATCGCGTTGCTATTCTTATTATCGATAACACAACCCGTTACTTTGGAGCCATTATCACAAGCTCAAGCCAGATATCTTCGGTGGAAAAGGGCGTCTTTGGATCAGATCATAATCAATTTAGAGGTGAAAAGGTAGAGGTCCGAAGATCAAGATTAAACGTAACTCCAGGTCAGGCTGAACTTGATCAAACATCTTGCCCCTGCTTTTTTCCTCTCGAGTGTATATTCACTACCTATTCTGCTATTGATTCAGTCATGTCAAAAAGCCTGTCAACCGCCCTTCAAAAGAGCCGCTACACGCTGTATTTAACCGTCCTTCGATAAGAGTCGCTCAACGCTTGAGAGAACAAGCTGCTCGCTGAAGACCACGCTGTCCGTCACAGGTCGCCGTTCTCTGAGAAGACCGGTTAGAAATATCCCGTCGGCGATGAAGCCATCGGCGCCCCTCTCGAGAGCTAATCATTACCCGCATCATCTCTTTGATACCAAATCATTTTGCATCCTAGTTCCAGAATCAGTCATCACTATCAAATAGACCTGACTATGCGATTATCTACACTCTTGTTCTTTAGCCCCCCGCTTGAGGGGCTTATCATTCAACACATCATCTTCTTTGGAGTTCGATCATCTCGCTTCTTACTTCCAGAATTGTCATCATTAGCAAATGAACCTGGCTATATGCTCTTGATCTACAATCCCAATTTGAGCGGGGCGGGTGTTTGCAACCTGAAGACCCGCTTATCAAAATACGCTGCACGCAGAGCGCTGTGAAAAGCCAAGAAGCAAAAACAGAGACTGCCGGGGTCCTGACGTCTGTCCCGTTTTTCGCTATCTATCTTCAAAGGCCAACACCCTCCGCCACTGCGTGGCCCTCCTCCCTCAAGGGAGGACTTAAGATCAGGATCATCAAGAGCCAAGACAGCATACCTTGTTGAGGGAGAAGGAGTATCATATTATTCCTCACTAACTCCCTAACTAAAGATAATAATGAGTCTCTCGAAAGAGAACTCAAAAGCAAGGTCGTTCTGAGAACCTCACAATCCGTCATGCTCAAGAGATCCGTCCTTGGTCCTTCGCCCCAAATCATGGACCCGTCTTTCGAAAGAGCAGTTGCAAGTTTCCAGTTCCAAGTTGCAAGCTCTAGGCCTGAAAAAAGCGTCAAATGCTGTCATGCTTAAACCAGAGCCGTCCTTGGTCCTTCGCCCCAAATCATGGATCCGGCCTTCGAAAGAACCGCTGAACGCTTAAGAGCAAAAACCCGCTGGCCGCTGATGAAAACAACGTTGTCGGTCAACAGTCCTCAGTCCTCTAAATAGAGCGGCTGCAAGTTGCCAGTTCCAAGTTGCAAGTGCAGGACAGAGAAACTACACCAAATGTGACACGATCTGTCATGCTGAACATGCGGTCCGTTCTTGATGTGTTCAACACACCCCGTCGACGATGGAGCCGTCGCCACCCCTCTCAAGAGGGGATTAAAGAGCTTTTCAAAGCTTCTGAGATGCTCCGGATCCGTGCCTATCCCTGCCCTCTTTGCTTTCCCCTTCTCGCTATTCTTTGAATAAATGGTTTGACCAAAAACGAAGGACAGATACTTGTTCCGGAACGAAAAAACAGGTTTCTTGGGCCAACGGCGAACCGCTCAATAACGAACAAGTTTCTCTTGATCTTCCGATCTCCAATCACGAACATCTAGCCTTGCTTTTGTTGCTTGCAACTTGGAACTTGCATCTTGCAACTGATCTTTTTCTCTTTCCTACCACGAACCTGCAACCCCGCACCCCTGTCTCATGGTGTAATTACTCCATACAACGGTCCCGCGGATACCCTTTCAATTCTGATCTTAACAGATTTGCCGATCAGTTCGGGTTGTGCTTCGTAGATGACGATTTTATTGTTCATTGTTCTTCCGTAGATCTTGCCGTTTCCTTTGATCTTGCCTTCGCCGATTACATCTATAATTCTGTCAAGATACTTCTCGTTTTCTTCCCTGTTGATGTGTTTTTGCAAAGTGAGAAGATCATTGAGCCTTCTAGTCTTCACTTCTTGTGGAACATCATCGGCCATCTTTCTTGCAGATAACGTGCCTTCTCTGGGTGAATACATTGCCAGGTTGATTCGTTCAAATCTGATTTCCTTTACAAGCGAAACCGTTTCTACGTACTCCTCTTCTGTCTCCCCGGGAAAGCCGATAATAATATCAGTGCTCAAGGTTGCGTCAGGAATTCTTGTTTTGACACGCTCGATGAGATCTAGATAGTACTCTCTCGAATAGCCCCTGTTCATTGCTTTCAAGATTCGATCGCTTCCCGACTGAACGGGCAAGTGGATGGAGCGAGATATCTTTTCGGATGAAGCAATTACTTCAATCAACTCGTCGCTGAAGTCTCTTGGGTATGAAGTGAGAAACCAGATTCTTTCAATTCCATCTATCTTCGTCGTTTCTCTTATTAGCTCTGCAAGTGTAGACCCATCCTTCAAGTCCTTTCCGTATGAATCGACATTCTGTCCAAGGTAAGTTATTTCTCTATAACCTTTTGCGACAAGTCCCCTTGCCTCCGAAAGAATGTCGTTCATGTTCCTACTTTTTTCTCTGCCCCTTGTATAGGGAACGATGCAGTATGAGCAGAATTTGTTGCATCCAAATATTATGGTAATCCAGGCGTGATGCGAGCTAGTCCTAATTCTAGGAGTATCCGAATCAAGTTCATCGATGAAGTCGCCCATCTCTATGAATCTCTCGCCCGACTCCGCTCTTCCGAGCAATTCATCTACTTTCGTAATCGAGCGTGTCCCAAACACGAAGTCGACCTCTTTGTGAGTAAGCAGTTCGGTGGCGTTCTTCTCGGCTACACATCCGCAGACACCTACCAGAAGTCTCCCGTTCTTCTTCTTAAGCGCCTTCAGCTGGCCTAGTTTGCCGTACAGCTTGTCCTCTGATTTGCCTCTTACGGCGCATGTGTTTACGATGATTGCGTCTGCTTCTTCCTCATTGCCTGCAATCTTGTGACCGGCGGCAGAGAGAATACCCATCATAGCTTCTGTATCGTTCATATTCATCTGGCAACCGAATGTCCTGAATGCTACTTTCAAGTGATCACTCCTAATCCGATATCATTGATCAGCTAAATTGTACCGCATTAAGTTAGGACGAGAAACCCCGGTATGTTACCATTCTAATGTGTCTCTTTGTACGAAAATGCAAGCGAAAAGTCTCTGGATAGAGACTATCGGCTAAGAGCAGCATCTGAATTCAGGCAACGCTACTGGAGGTGCGAAGTGTTTTCGGAAGCTTTTAGGATAGCAAGTCAGTTCACAAGACCGGTCGTAGTTCTTACGAGAAGCGGTACGGGCAAGGTGTCCGCAACTTGCGGGACCTTCATGATACTTAATCGAGAAGGCTGGATAATTACAGTTGCTCACCTGTGGCAATCGTATTTCTTATACAAACAGCAGCAGACGAAAAAGGAAAACGATCCGGAGAAGAAGATTGAAAACCATTCGTTTTGGTGGGGTGGAGATGGGAAGAGCCTGAAGGATATAAAGCCATTCCCAGAGTCCGATCTAGTTGTTGGTAGACTTGACCCGTTCGACCCCTCTGAGATCATGGAGTATCCGGTTTTCGTGACACCTGAGGAAATGAGTATTGGAACTAGCTTGTGCAGGGTCGGTTATCCCTTTTCGAGAATAAGAGCCTCCTTTGACAAAAAGAACTCCAGATTTTTGATGGACAGCAAGAGCTTGCCTTCGCTCTATCCAATTGAGGGAATATACACAAGAACCGTAGTGGCTCCTGCATTCAAAGAGGCAAAGACGATTGCGAAATTCGTTGAGACCTCTTCGCCAGGTCTTCTTGGCCAGAGCGGCGGGCCGATAGTGGACATGAAAGGGAAGGTCTGGGCAATCCAGAGCAGGACGGTTCATCTGCCGCTGGGCTTCAGCCCGAAACTCAGAAGAGGCGGAAAGGAAATTGAAGAGAACCAGTTTCTCAACGCTGGTTGGGGAGTTCACATAGAAGAAATCCGTGAAGCCCTGCGCTATACTAATAAACCCAAATAATCATTGATATTCTAAGGTACCCCGCTTTGTTGAATAATATGACAAAATGGTAAAATATCTTAATAGCAGGTATTCTGAAATTACATATTTCCTTCAAGGAGTAGATTTCTGTGAAAAAGACCTCATCAGTTTTACTGTCTATTTTGCTTGTTCTTGTGGTTTTCTCGACCCAAGGTTGCTTTCTTTTTCGAAACGTAACTCTGTCAATAGAGAATTCAGAGCTGTCAATTGGAATCGGTGAGTCGGAGCAGATACGAATCAAAGTAAAACCAGAGGATGCTACCTTGAAGTTTTCTTCCAACAACGAATCGGTAGCGACAGTCACAACTTCTGGTATGGTAATCGGTGTCTCTGCCGGAGAGGCAGAGATTACAATTGAGGCGACCAAAGACAAATACAAGAGCGCTTTGAAGAAAGTCAGCGTTCAAGTTGTGGGAGAAGAATCATTTTCCGTAACGTTTTCAGTGATTGATTCATCCGGAGCCGTGCAAGGAGCGAACGTCACTTTCAATAGTGAGACAAAGACCACAGACGCGAGTGGCAAAGCAGTGTTTGCTGGTGTGTTGGCGGGGAACAAGGATTACTTTGTGAACAAGGCAGGCTACAACGAAGCTATTGGAAGCGTTAACGTGGATGAGGACAAAACTGTAGAAGTAACTCTTGAAAGGAAGGCTTACATTATCACTGCGACAGCAGGACCGGGAGGAAGCATAGATCCTTCCGGAGAGGTGGAAGTCGATCATGGAGACAGTATTAATTTCAGTGTAATTGCCGATGATGGTTATGCTATAGAAGATGTAGTTTCTGACGGAGTATCAATCGGGCAAGTCGACAATTACACTTACACCAAAGTTACATCAGATCACACAATCCACGCAACTTTCAAGCTCAAGACCTATACACTGACGACAAACGTAGTAGGCCAGGGAACTGTAACGAAGAATCCGAACAAAACTGCATACGATTATGGAGAGGAAGTACAGCTTACCGCTACCCCGGATGAGGGCTGGAACTTCGCCGGCTGGAGCGGAGACCTTAGTGGTTCTGCAAATCCCGCAAACATAGCAATGGATTCAAATAAGACAGTAACAGCGACCTTCACAATAAAGAAGTACACGATAGCCGCATCGGCCAATCCTCCGGCCGGTGGAGCAATAACTGGAGCCGGGAGCTACAATCACGGAGATGCTGTTAACCTTGTGGCCACTGCAAACGAAGGCTATGAATTCATAAACTGGACAGAGAATGGAGTGCAGGTAAGCGCGAACGCCGCTTACTCGTTCACGGCGACCTCGAACAGGACACTCGTAGCCAACTTCAGATTGAAGACCTACACGATCACCGCGACGGCTGGAGCGGGAGGCAATATAAACCCCGCAGGGAATGTGAATGTTACCCACGGTTCGAGTCAATCATTCACAATAATTCCCAATGCCAGTTATGACATAGGAGATGTCGAAGTAGACGGAGTTTCCGTTGGAGCTGTATCCAGCTACACATTCAACAACGTGACCGCCAATCATACTATTCACGCTACATTCCGACTTAAGACTTACACAATAGCCGTATCGGCCAATCCTCCTGCCGGTGGAACGGTAACTGGAGCCGTGAGCTACAACCACGGAGACACTGTGGACCTTGTGGCCACTCCAAACGAAGGCTATGAGTTCGTCAACTGGACAGAGAATGGAGAGCAGGTAAGCACGAATGCCGCTTACTCATTCGTGGCTACCGCGAACAGAACGCTCGTGGCCAACTTCAGACTGAAGACCTACACAATCACCGCGACGGATGGAGCGGGAGGAAACATAGATCCCTCTGGTGATGTCTCAGTAAATCATGGAGATGATCAGGAGTTTGCTATAACTCCCGATGAGGGCTACAACGTTGAAGACGTACTGATCGATGGGGAGTCTGTTGGACCGAGGACATCGTATACTTTCACTGAAGTCGCTGCTGACCACACGATCCACGCCAGCTTCTCACTTCTGCCTCCTCCAACATATACAGTGACCTTCAACGTGAGCGATAACCAGGGAGCAGTTCAGGGCGCGAGCGTAACATTCTACGGTGAGACAAAGGCCACGGACGCGCAGGGAAAGGCGGTGTTTACTGGAGTGCTGGCTGGCAACAGAGCATATACGGTGAGCAAGATAGGATACAACAACGCGACTGGCAACGTCAATGTCGATGGCGATGAGACAGTCGGTGTGATACTCACAAAGAAGACCTACACGATCACCGCGACAGCGGGGGCTGGAGGTAGTATAAATCCCGCAGGGAATGTGCAGGTAGAACATGGATCGAACAGATTGTTCAACATAACCCCGAATACTGGATACGAGATAGAAGACGTAAAGGTAGATGGAGTCTCTATTGGGGCCGTTTCCACATACAACTTCAAAAACGTCACGACTAACCACACCATTCACGCTACATTCCGACTTAAGAGTTACACAATAACCGTTTCGGCAAATCCTCCGGCCGGTGGAAATGTGAGCGGCGGAGGAAACTACACTCACGGAGATACTGTAAACCTTTTGGCCACTCCAAACGAAGGCTACGAATTTGTCAACTGGACAGAGAACGGGGTGCAGGTGAGCGCG